>CAYJKS010000007.1:3903-17726 GCA_964370705.1 uncultured Azospirillaceae bacterium | reverse complement strand
TTTTCAAAAAATATGTCGAGTATGATTTTACGGCTAAACTAGAAGAACATCTAGATAATGTTTCTGCTGGAGAAATGGAGTGGAAAAAACTACTAACAGGATTTTGGGCTAAATTTAGCAAAAACATTGAAGAAGTTACTCCATTGCAAATGACAGAAGTTATTGACAAGCTAGATGAAGTTTTGGCGCCTCACCTATTCCCTAGCCTTGATGGGCAAGAAAATGCAAGAACTTGTCCAGATTGCGATGGCGGTAGACTAGGTCTAAAATTTGGTAGGTTTGGTGCATTTATTGGTTGCTCAAATTATCCTGAATGCAAACATACAAAACAACTAATAGATACTTCTGCCGAAGAAGAAGCTGCTGCAAATGCTCCAGCAAAAGCCCCTAATCCAGAAGACAAGGTTATTGGTGAACATGATGGCAACAAAGTATATATCAAAAAAGGTCCTTATGGCTATTATGCACAGCTTGGAGAAGACAACCCTAAAGAAAAACCAAAACGTTGCTCTTTGCCAAAAGGAATATCTCCAGAAGAAATAACCTTAGAGCAAGCTTCTATATTGCTTTCTTTGCCACGACAATTAGGAAACGACATTGAGGTTAATATTGGCAAATTTGGCACATACCTCAAACAAGGAGCAAAGTCAAAATCTCTTTTTGGTAATGATAATATTTTTAATATTACCCTAGAACGTGCAGAAGAGCTACTTGCTTCGGCTAAAGAGAAATCTCCAGCAAAAATCATTGGCAAGCACCCTAATGGCAAAGGCGACATAGTACTTAGCAGTGGTCGTTATGGTCCATACATAAAATTTGGCAAATCTAACTATGCTCTACCTAAAGAGTTTAAGGAAAAAGAACCAACATTGGAAGAAGCCATAAAAATAATTGCAGAAAAAGATAAAAAATAAGCACTATAAAAAAACTTGTGTTTTGTCAATTTTGGGATATAATAACCTTATATTGATATTTTTTGTGCTTATTATTTTGTTTGTTATTGATTAGCACTAATGTCTAAAACAAACGCAAAATATTTTTTATGGAAAATATAGCTATTATCGCTATTTTTATAGCGTATTCTGTGATTGTAATAATCTTGTTTTATTGGTTAATTCCATATCTTGCATATACTGCAACTTATGCAAAAGAAGACATCGATCTTGCAGAAGGTTTTGAAGATTTAGTTGGCACTTGTGGAGTAAACCATTTTGGAGAGTTTCTCCCTATTGGATTGGGCAAAAAAGAAGAAGTTCTTTGGAGTAATCTCTTAGAAGTCAAACATGAATTTTATTTTCATGAGATTAATCAAGAAGTGCAAGAAATAGTTTGTGTTAAGCCATCAAGAGATGGAGGTATAAGAATTTATATCCAATAACCAACTATCAACCACAAAAAAAGCGCAGATTATTATCTGCGCTTTTTTATTTTCTAGTTAATATATATAGCTGTTCATAGACATGTTTTTTTGTTTTTGACACACTCAAGCTTGATTTGGTAGTTTATCTTAAAGCAAACTATATATCCCTTGTCTTATCTCATCAAGTGCGTCTTATTTGCACTTGATAAGATAGGCATAAAAAAAAGCCTCTTTTGGAGGCTTTCTTTTTAATTAAAATGGAATATCATCATTTAGGTCTGGGCTACTTGGAGCATTGTCCCAACCAGATGAAGCTGAGCTAGAAAAAACATCTCCACCAGCTCCCTCGCCTCTACCGTCTAACATTATCAAAGTGCTATTAAAGTTTTGCAAAACAACTTCTGTTGTATATTTTTCTTGACCGTTTGTGTCTTCCCATTTACGAGTTTGTAGTTGACCTTCAAGATAAACCTTTGAACCTTTACGCAAATATCTTTCAGCAATCTCGGCTAATTGTGAGTTAAAAATAACAGCTCTATGCCATTCTGTTCTTTCTTTTCTTTCTCCAGACAATTTATCCTTCCAAGAATCTGATGTTGCGATACTCAAAGTTGCAACTTTGCCACCATTTGATGTTGTATTAATTCTTGGGTCTGCACCTAAATTGCCAACTAAAATAACTTTATTTATACTTCCTACCATTTATTTATACCTTAAAAAAATTATTACTTTTGTTAAATATAGTCTATATATTTTTATACTCCAGAAAAAATTAATACACCTGTGTATATTCATCTTTGTCATAATAAAAAATATTATACCCCATAGATTTGTTAGGGTTACCTTCTACAAATTCAACATTTTCCCACCCTGTTTGAATCGGACAATTGTTCATTGCGTTTGACACCTTGTTATAATCAAAAGAATTTGCCCTTATAACCGCATCTTCCCAAAATTTTACAGACAAATAACCATACGCAGTTAGTCCCTTAAAGTCTTCTCCAATAAGACGCATATTAACCAAAGTCTCGGCAAAATTAGGGTTTGTGCCAATAGAAGAAGGAACAAGCAAATATCCACCATTTGCAATGGCATTATTAAATTTTTGATATTTGTCTTTAACATCTTCAATATTGGCAAAAATAGCAATATTAGCATCTTCTTCTTGCAGTTCTTGAGACAAAGAAATCACTTTATCTGCACTACCAAGAACATAAACAGCCCCAACATTCATCTCTTTTAGGGCTTTTAGCAACTTATCTGTTGTTGGAAAACTATTGTAATCAAAAGTAACCAAAAAGTCATCTTTTTTGGCATTAGAAAACTCAACTTGAACAGCCTCTTTAATGCCTAAATTAGTGTCTAGAGCCTCATCATATATAACAGCCAAAGTTTTTTGAGGGTATTTTTGCTGTAAAAAGGCAAAAATATCTTTTGCTTGCTGTTCTTTGAACCCACAAAACTTTATAAGGCTATTATATGAGTTAACATAATCTTTTTTAGAAACTCTTAAAGGCAAAAGCTGTATAATCTTAGCATTTGCATATAAGGTAGAAATTTTGTTAGATTGATTGTTGCAATAAGGACCTATGACCATTTGCATTTTACTATTATCTTTAACCAACGCCATCATCTCGGCAGAACTAACAGAAAGTGCATCGTCACAAGCATCTTCTACCATAACAAGATTGATTTTTTTGCCAAGTAGTCCGCCTTTATTGTTTATTTCTTCAACAGCTAGCTTTGCCCCATATCTTAGCTCTTGAGAGTTGAGCTCGGCTTCTTTGCTTAAAGGAGATATTATGGCAATATTAACCTCTGCTAATGCAAGGTTTGTGCAAAAAAGTAGCAATCCAAATACGCATAAGGTTATTTTTAATATTTTTAACATATATTTTTCTTTATTATTAAAAGTGCCTTATTTTATCTTTATTTTATATATTTATCAAGTAGTAATTTTTTTGCAACAGTTTATGTTGCATTTTTGTTCTTTAGAACCTATATTCTATTTTAGGAGAAAAATAATGTCAGAAAAAAAATTTATACAAATAAGAGGCGCTAAAGAACACAACCTTAAAAATATTGATGTAGATATACCAAAAAACAAGCTCACAGTTATTACGGGGTTATCTGGCTCGGGCAAATCTTCTTTGGCTTTTGATACAATATATGCAGAAGGACAGCGCAGATACGTAGAAAGTCTTTCTTCTTATGCAAGACAGTTTTTAGAACTGATGAAAAAACCCGAAGTAGATTCTATTGAGGGCTTGTCTCCTGCTATTTCTATTGAGCAAAAAACAACTTCTCATAACCCACGCTCAACGGTTGGAACTGTTACAGAAATTTTTGATTATATGAGGCTTTTGTGGGCTAGAGCTGGCACTCCCTACTCTCCGAGCACTGGGCTAGAGATTCAATCTCAAACAGTGTCACAAATTGTGGATAAAATTTTAGAAATGCCTCAAAATAGCAAAATTATGCTCTTAGCTCCCATTGCTAGAGGCAAAAAAGGTGAGTTCAAAAAAGAACTAGAATCTTTGCAAAAACAAGGGTATCAGCGTGTTAAAATAGATGGCAATGTTTATGACGTAGAAGAACTGCCTAAAATAAATAAAAACCAAAAACACGATATTGAAGTTGTGATTGACCGTATTGTTATTAAGCAAGAAATACAAGAAAGACTTGCTCAATCGGTAGAAACATGCCTAAAAATAGGAGATGGCTTGATATATGTTGAAGATATTGGCACAAAAAACATTAGCATAATGTCTTCAAAGTTTGCTTGTCCAGAAAGTGGTTTTACAATAGAAGAAATTGAACCCAGATTATTTTCTTTTAATAACCCGTATGGAGCGTGCCCAAATTGCGAAGGTATTGGAGCAAGACTATATATGGATCCAGATTTGATTGTGCCAAATCCCAACTTGTCGCTTGCACAAGGGGCTATTGCTCCGTGGGATTCTAGCAAATCATCTTTTTATAATCAAACTATTACCTCTTTGTGCGACTTTTTATCTATATCTAACAAAACACCATGGAAAGACCTGCCCAAACAAGCACAAGACATTATCTTATATGGCTCTGGCAATATCTGTATTCCAATGTATTACTCTAGGTTTGTCACTGACAAGCCATTTGAGGGCGTTATTCCTAATATGGAAAGAAGATATTTGGAAACAGACTCAAATTGGGTTAGAGATGAGTTCTCAAAGTATCAATCTGCCGCAACTTGTGAATTTTGTTCAGGAAAAAGGCTCAAGCCAGAAGCAATAGCCGTTAAAATAAACAAATTAGATATTATGCAAGTTTCTGATATGTCAATAAAACAAGCAAAAGATTGGTTTGAGAAAGTAGAAGATACTCTTACTCCAAAAAAGAAAACCATTGCCCAAAAAATTCTTAAAGAAATTATAGAAAGACTTAGTTTCTTAAACAATGTTGGGCTAGAATATCTTTCTCTTTCTCGTCAAGCTGGAACACTTTCTGGTGGGGAATCTCAAAGAATTAGGCTCGCATCGCAAATTGGCTCTGGACTAACAGGAGTTATGTATATATTAGATGAGCCTTCTATTGGCTTGCACCAAAGAGATAATGATAGATTGCTAGAAACTCTTACAAACCTTAGAGATATTGGCAATACTGTAATTGTGGTAGAACATGACGAAGATGCCATAAAATCGGCTGACTATCTAATAGATATGGGACCAATGGCTGGCGAAAAAGGTGGCAAAATTATGGCAAAAGGAACTGTTAAAGAAGTTCTTAGCAATGACAAGAGCCTTACTGCTCAATATATTAATGGCACAAAAGAAATATCTGTTCCCCTAAAAAGACGCAAAGGAAACGGCAAGTTTGTTGAGCTAAAAGGGGTAACAACAAATAACTTGAAAAATGTTAATCTAAAAGTTCCACTCGGAGTGCTAACTTGCATTACTGGCGTTTCTGGTGGAGGCAAATCTTCTTTGGTGCTAGAGACATTGTTCAAGGCTATTAACAAAGAACTAAACAATAGCAGAGAATCAACTGGAAAATATAAAGAATTGATTGGACTAGATAATATTGACAAGATTATTGACATCAATCAATCTCCAATTGGCAGAACACCTCGCTCTAATCCTGCAACATATACTGGAGTTTTTACTCATATTAGGGATTGGTTTGCAAGCCTACCAGAAGCAAAAGCAAGAGGGTATATGGCTGGAAGATTCTCATTTAATGTTGCTGGCGGTAGGTGCGAGGCTTGTAAAGGCGACGGCGTTACAAAAATAGAAATGCACTTTTTGCCAGACGTATATGTTGATTGCGATGTTTGCAAGGGCAAAAGGTTTAATCGTGAAACGCTAGAAGTCAAATACAAGGGTAAATCAATTGCAGATGTCTTAGATATGAGCGTTGAAGAAGCATATGAGTTTTTTGATGCCATACCATCAATAAAAAATCGTTTAGATTTGCTTATAAAAGTTGGACTTGGATATATTAAACTTGGACAACAGGCAACAACCCTTTCTGGCGGTGAGGCTCAAAGAATAAAACTATCTAAAGAGTTATCTAAAAGAGCTACTGGAAAAACGCTATATATATTAGATGAGCCTACAACAGGGCTTCATTTTGAGGATATAAAAAAGCTGTTAAAAGTCTTGCAAAGTCTTGTTGAACAAGGAAACTCAATTATTGTTATTGAACATAATTTAGATGTGATAAAAGTTGCAGACCATATTGTTGATATTGGGCCAGAAGGCGGTGACGGTGGCGGAAAAATTATTGCACAAGGAACCCCTGAAGAAGTAGCAAAGTCAAAAAGTAGTTATACGGCAAAATATCTAAAACAAAAACTATAACAAAAAGCATAAAATATTTGTAGTTTTGGATTTTTGATGTAAGTTTGTTTCTATAAGATAAGGAATAGACTTTGCTAAACTGGATTATAACAAATATTAAAGCAGAAAAATCACGTTGGTTTATGTGGATACCTGTGCTGTTTGCAATAGGTATTGGAAGCTATTTTGCCCTACCCTTTGAACCCCCAATATATTTTATAATATCAATTATTTGCTCCTTACTGCTTACAATATATTTTTATAAAAACAATCAACTGATTTGCTTTATTTGCATAGCTTTGCTCATTGTCGCTTTGGGTTTTGCTAATATTGAGTTTAGAACAAAATTTATTGCTCATAATATGCCTTTTGTTCCGACGCAAAAGCTATACCTTTCGGGCAAAATTGAAAATATTGATATAAATTATCGCCAAAAACAAAGGATTATTCTCTCTCAAATTAAAAATTATGACGGGCAAGAACTAAAAGGAAAATACAGACTAACGCTTATTATGGGTAATAAAAATCTAAAAATTGGAGATTGTGTTGAGTTAGTTGCTAACATATCTCAACCCTTTAAGGCTAGTTTGGTTAATGGTTATCAATTTGATAGAAAATTATTTTTTGAAAAAATAAATGCAACAGGTTTTGTGTCTAGCTCAGCTTTGCCCATTGATTGCAAAAACAAACATATTAGTTCCAATAATTTTGTGGCAAAAATTAGAGAAAACATAACTAACAAAATTACAAAGTCTATGCCAGCAGAACAAGCAAGTATTGCTGCTGCTCTTATTGCTGGTAACAAAAATTTGATGAGTGCAAAACTCACAAATGCTTACAGAAACTCTGGACTTGCACACTTCTTATCAATATCTGGATTACACATGACTATGATTGCAGGGTTAGCATTCTTTTTGGTGCGATTATTTATGGCGTTAGTGCCAGCCTTAACCCTAAATTATAATTCTAAAAAAGTTGCAGCTGTTTTTTCTATTTTTATTGCAACGGTTTACCTTATTATCTCTGGTGCACATATTCCAACTCAAAGGGCTTATATTACTACTATTGTCGTGCTAATAGCGGTTTTGCTTAACCGTGAAGCAATATCTATGAGAACTTTGGCTTTGGCAGCATTGTTTGTGTTAATTATTTCTCCTCAAGCTTTGATTAGTGCAAGTTTTCAGATGTCTTTTGCCGCGGTAACCGCCCTAATAGCTTTTTATGAAAAATTTGCTGGCAGAATTTATCGCTTTGTTAATAATGAATATGCATCATCTTTAGGTAGGATTATTAGAGTACTCATAGCTTATATAGGAGGAATAATTATTACCGATTTTGTTGCAAGTCTAGCAACACTACCATTTGCGATATATCATTTTAATAAAATTGCCCTATATACAACCGCAACTAACTTAATGGCAGGTCCTATTATTGGCTTTGTAGTTATGCCTTTTATTTTGTTTTCTTTAATACTAATGCCTTTGGGGCTTCAGGCGATTGCCCTAGCTCCGGTTGGTTGGGGAATTGCACAAATCAATAAAATAACCTTTTATATCTCAGGACTAGAAGATTCTACATTGGAGGTTGCATCTTTTCCACTTTGGGGATTTTTGACAATTATTTTTGGGGGCGTCTGGCTTTGCTTGTGGAGAAAAAAATGGCGATTTTGGGGTTTGTTGGTAATAATAACTGGCATATTTAGTCTTGTTTTTGTAAAAACACCAGATGTTATTGTTGATGCTTGTGCCAAAACCATTGTTACAAAAAATATAAATGACCAACTTATTGCGCTTAAAGGGGGCAGCAAGTGGAATAAAGAAATGTGGTTTGCCAAATATGGAGCAAAACAAAATCAAAAGATAAATCAAAATAGCAAGTTTAATATAAAAAGAATTGCAAAAGGTAAGATTAGTATAAATAGCAAAAATTTTGATACCACAAATAGCTATGGGGCTAGTTTTTATATTGATAAAAATGGCAATATAACAAAAAAAACTGTTCGCAAATATATTGGCAACAGGCTTTGGAACAAATAGTAACAAAAAAACCTCATCTAGTGAGGTTTTTTTGCGCAGTTATTAAAAGATTTGTTCTCTAGTTTTGTTTAATTTAACTTTTGGAAAATCTTCTTGAGCTTTGTTTAGATGCCAAGCGTTTCTGGTCAAGAACACATTTGCTCCATCATGGTCAGTTGCCATACTTGCTTGATTAGTGTCTATAAACTTTTTAAGCTCTGAGTTATCATCACAATCTATCCACCTTGCTGTGTAGTATTGAGTAGGCTCAAACATAACAGGCAAGCCAAATTCTGTTCTAATTCTATCTGCCATTACCTCAAATTGCAACACACCTACTACACCAACAACCCATTCTGAGCCAATATTTGGCTTAAACACACTCGCACCACCTTCTTCGGCAATTTGTTGCAAAGCATTGCCCAAGTGCTTAGATTTTAGAGGGTCTAATGCTCTAACAGACTTTAGCATCTCTGGAGCAAAACTTGGTATCCCTGTAAAGTGCAGTTTTTCTCCTTCTGTTAAGCAATCTCCAATTCTAAGCTGTCCATGGTTAGGAATACCTATAATATCTCCAGCAAAAGCATCTTCTGCCAATTCTCTTTCTTGAGCCAAGAACATTACTGGGGTAGAAACTTTAATAGGCTTGCCTGTTCTGGTTTGTGTTAGCGACATTCCTCGCTTAAAATGCCCTGAGCAAATACGCATAAAGGCGATTCTGTCACGATGTTTGGGGTCCATATTTGCCTGAATTTTAAAAATAAATCCTGTAACCTTTTTTTCGTCAGGACTAATTTGTCTTTCTTTGGCTGGTTGTAATCTTGGGGTTGGAGCAAAATTTTGCAAACCACCCAAAACCTCTTGCACACCAAAATTATTTACGGCACTACCAAAAAATACAGGAGTAAGAGCACCTGCCAAATATAAGTCTAAGTCAAAATCTGGGCACAACTCTTTTATCATCTCAACATCTTCACGTAGCTTTTGGGCTGCATGGGCTGGCAATAGCTCATCTAATCTGGCGTCATCTAACCCCTTTATTGTTTCTATAGTAGAGTTTATTTGTGATTTATCTCCAGTTTTGTTCATTAAGATAAGTTGATCATTTATTAGATCATAGCAACCTAAGAAGTCTTTTCCCATACCAATTGGCCAACTTGCAGGCGTAACATCTAGTGCCAAAGTTTTTTCTATATCATCTAAAAGGCTAAAAGGATCTAGGCCTTCTCTATCTAGCTTGTTTATAAATGTTAGAATCGGCACATTGCGGAGTCTACAAACCTCAAAGAGCTTTTTTGTTTGATTTTCTATACCTTTTGCCGAGTCTATTACCATAACAGCCGAATCGACTGCGGTTAGAACTCTATAGGTATCTTCAGAAAAATCTTCGTGTCCAGGAGTATCTAACAGGTTGAAATTAGTGCCTTTATATATAAAAGACATAACAGAAGATGCAACAGAAATACCACGTTCTTGCTCAACTTTCATCCAGTCAGAACGAGCTCTTCTATTGTCACCTCTTGCCTTTACAGCACCAGCTTGAGTAATTGCACCACCAAATAAAAGTAATTTTTCTGTAAGAGTTGTTTTACCAGCATCGGGGTGAGATATTATTGCAAAAGTCTTGCGTTTATTAACTTTATTTTCCATTTTTTTGTCTTAATAGTAATTAAATTTAGCCGCAATATTGCATATTTTAAATCATTTTGCAAGTTTTATAATTTTATGCTTGATTTATTTTTTTTATTGGTTATTATGCAATTCGATCGTAAGATGTGCGGGTGTGGTGGAATTGGTAGACACGCTAGACTTAGGATCTAGTGACGCAAGTCGTGGGGGTTCAAGTCCCTTCACCCGTACCAATATTTTATAAATCCAATATTTTAAGAGAAAATTCATGAATGTCAAAGAGTTAAAGTCTGAAGGCTTAAAAAAATCATACGCAGTAGTTGTTGCAATTAGTGATTTTGAAAAAAAAGTAGAAGAAAAAATCAATCAAATTTCTAAAAACACCAAAATCCCTGGATTTAGACCAGGAAAAGCTCCAAAAGATATGTTAAGACAAAAATATCGCAACTCTGTTATGGGTGAGGCTTTAGATGAAGTAGTTAGAACAACAACAGACAATCTTGTAAAAGAAAAAGAGCTTAAACTAGCTCAACATCCAGATGTTAAAATCACAAAATTTGATGAAAAATCTGATCTTGAATTTGAAGTAGAAATAGAAGTTATGCCAGAAATCACTTTTGGCGATTTTTCTAAAATCAGTTTAGAAAAAATTATGGCAGAAGTTCCTGAGCAAGAAGTAGAAAAAGCAATTGGATATATTGCTCAATCTCGTAAAGAAACAGCAAAAATTGAAGATGCTAATCACAAAGCACAAAAAGGCGAAACTCTTGTAATAGACTTTGTTGGCTCTGTTGACGGCGTTGAATTTGAAGGCGGAAAAGGCTCTGACTATTCTTTAGAATTAGGCTCAAACACATTTATTCCTGGCTTTGAAGATCAACTAATTGATGCAAAAGCTGGCGACAAAATTGATGTTAAAGTAAAATTCCCAGAAGATTATCATGCTAAGAACTTAGCAGGCAAAGATTCTGTATTTGCCGTTGATGTAAAAGAAATTCGCAAAGCAACAGAAATTGTAGTTGATGATGAATTTGCAAAATCAATTGGTGAAGAAAGCCTTGAAGCACTTAAAGAATCTATTAAAAACAGAATCAAATCTGATTATGAAAACACATCTAAAATGAAGCTAAAACGTGCTCTTTTAGATAAACTAGATAAAGAATATAGCTTTGAAGTTCCTAGCTGCCTTGTTGACGAAGAGTTCAAAAATATTCAAAAACAATACGAACAAGCAAAAGCTGCTAACCAATTAGATGAGCACGAAAAAAGCATATCAGAAGAAGAACTAATGGAAGAATATAAAGACATTGCCATTAGAAGAGTAAAATTAGGACTATTATTGTCTGAGGTTGGTCAATCTGCTAAAATCTCTGTTTCTCCAGATGATGTAAACAAAGCGATTATGGCTGAAGCAAGAAAATATCCAGGACAAGAAAAAGCTGTTTTTGATTATTATCTAAAAAATGCTGAAGCAGTAGAAGCTATTAAAGCCCCTATTTTTGAAGAAAAAATAATTGATCATGTTATTGGCCAAACAAAAGTAGAAGAAAAAATAGTTTCTGTTGAAGAATTATACTCTTTTGAAGAAGAAAAAAAAGAAGCTAAAAAGAAACCTGCTTCAAAAAAAGCTAAAAAAGAAGTAGCTTAAGCTATTTATAAAAAATCCCCCTCATTTTGAGGGGGATTTTTTGTGCTCTCAGCGTAAGAAATCCCAGCTTAACAACATTACAAAAAAAATCAATTTCTGGCTTCCTCACACCAGAAAAAAACAAATATATACATTCATTTACTGATAAAAATACCTGTAGCTTTATAATGAATAAGAATTATTGCTTTTGTAGCATAATGCTACAACTCTTATTCACAATAACGTCTTATGCCTCAAAACACAGCAAGCCTTAAGATTATATGAACTATAATCTTAAGGCTTGTAATGTATTGATTATCTAAAGGTGACTAAAATTCCCATTTAATACCAGCATTAACACCAAAACCTTCTCTTGATCCTGTTGTTGCAAATGCTTCTGCGTATCCACTAAAGTTGCTTTTAGTTTGTTTTGTAAATCCTAGCTTAAACTCTGCATATGGGTCTATGCTTAACTCTGGCAAAGCAACATTATTTGCAGTCACATCGCCACCATCAGCCAAATTAACATTATAGCCAACACTTGCATAAGGAGAGTATCCATTGTTCAAGTGAGCAATAAGTTTGAGCTCTGGATTTATGTTTAGAGCGTGCAAATCATCAGACTTTATTCTAACACTAGAAGTATTTGTATAATCTGGTGTATGAGCATAAATATAAGACATTGCAATAGAAGGCTGCAAAATATAGCTACCACAATATAGGTTAATGTCATATCCAGTCTTAAATGACAATGAAGCTGTATAAGTCTCAAAATCTTCATCACCTTCTTGAGATTTGCCATCTATTAAATATAGTCCAATGTTTGCAATACTAGCACCAAACCAATTGCCTTTGTCAAACATAGCTCTAGCACCAATATTTATGCCGTCTTGATCAATTTTGATATTGCTATATTCTTGCTCAGATTGCATATATGACATATATAATGAATAAACACCTCTATAACCATAATCATAAAACTCTGGCTTACTGTCAACACCCAATATCGCTGCATATGTTTTGCTGTCTACGTCTAGTTCGCCAAGATCAACATCCTCATCTGTTCCATACACCTTAACCCAAGCACTGCTTATACTTGTGTCATCGCCAGCAGAACGTCCATATATTGGTGAATATGCGTCTGTAGTAGTAAGCAATTGCTTAGAAAGATCAAGGCTTTGTGCATATATAGATTGCGTAGAAACACTTGCAATCTCTACTTCTGGATTAAACTCAACTGCACCAGAATTGCTAAAAGAAAGCAAACCATCAGATTCAAGTTTTGATGAATCTACGCTGTATTCATAAATATATATAGGGTCAACAATTTTTAACAAAGATTGTTCAATTGTAAAATTACCACCACCAGTGTCGTTTGTAACACTAACAGTTGTTGTGCCTGACTTTTCTGTCAAAAGATTGATGTCTGTAATATTAATTGTATTTGTTTTTGAAGCAAAATTCTCAAAGCTATCTGCAGTTCCTGCTTCTAAATCAACATCAATCATAACATTTAGGTTTGAGCTTGCATTCCAACTTGTAGCATCATAAACGCCAATAGAAGAGTTTTGAACATCTAAGGTTGGGTTATTAAATATATTAAAACTACCACCAAAGAAACCTGCATTTTTTCCTAATGCTAGTGTTCCACCATTGAGGTTTGTTGCACCACCAAAGCCTGATAAGTCATTGTTTAGTGTAACTACGCTTGTAGAGTTTTGATCATTTATGTTTAGTGTTCCATCACCAACTATTGAGAAGTCAAAACCAATATTTTCGATGTTTAGTGTTTGAGAAGAACTTATGGTCAAATCTGTTGCTCCACCTTCACCAAGGCTCACAACATGCTTATTGCCATAAATATCTGTGCCACCGTTTAGGGTCAAATTTGTTCCATTAAAAGTACCAACTGGCAAAATCTCATTTTGACTTAAAGTATATGCTTTAATATCTATTTTTGATTCTAGTGCAGTTTGTAGGTTTGCTAATTCTAATGACAAATACCCACCATTAGACCCGCTAGTATAACCAATCAAATATCCACTTGTATAGTCATGAAGTAGCCCACTAGATTGAATAACTTCTAACCCTATTAAGCTTGTTACTTTTGCACTCAAGCTACTGTCTACAATTTTTACGCTTAAAGGAACTTTGTTTGCGTCAGAAATTATATGAATCTCTGATATAGAAATCTCTCCATCGCCTTTTACAGAATTTGCATTAATAACGTCTGCAGTAGGCTCTCCTGTGTTAGCATCATTAGCAAGACTAACGTCTAATTTTAGGCTCAATGTGTCATTTAGTATCAAGTCTTTAAGAGCAATATCTTTAATTCCATTATTAGAGTAATCTAAAATACTACTATTATCGACAGT
>CAYJKS010000007.1:0-3893 GCA_964370705.1 uncultured Azospirillaceae bacterium | reverse complement strand
ATTGGCATCAATATTACCGTCAACAGCAACCTTCATATATCCTGAGTCCAAAACAAAATTATTGTCAGAAACTACTTGATTAAATATAACTTGCCCTAGCATAGAATCTGGCGTATTTGCAGAGGTTCCAGATATATATATAGTTCCATAACTACCACTGATTCCATCATTAAAGATAATATTTTTTGAGTTATTGGCTAGCAGATGAATATTACCTGAGTTATAAATAGCATTATCATTACCATTTGCAGTATTACCTGTAAACTCTATGTCAACATCTTCTGCGGTAATATAAACAGTGCCTGTATTATAAATTGCACCACCGTTTGAGAGTGCAGCATTATCCAAAAAGCTTGTATCAACAATATTAATACCGCCATAGCCTGTATCGTGATCATATACGCTTTCATTGTTTATAAAGCCACCGTTATTACTAATAAAACCTTTAACACTTTTTATGTCTCTTAAAGTTAGTTCTTGACCATTAATAACAATAACGCCAGAGTTTTTATCTCCTAAAATAGAATACTTATTATTATTACCATCAATACTCAACTCTTCTCCAACCAAATCACCCAAAGCTTTTGTTGCGGGCTCATCTTCTGCTAAATAATAAGATTTTACGGCAACATTGGTAGAAACTGCGGAGTTTATACCATTAAAATCAATTCTGATAAAACCAGTTGTTTTGTCATAGGTAAGAATAAAACTGTCTGAGGCAGCAGATTGTTGTGTTAGCTCAATATTACGTGTGTCTAAGGTTACCTCTTGCATCAAAACACCGCCAATAACTTGCTTTGAGCCTGGAACAATGTCTGGATAGCTTAATAAATCTATTTTTGTAATTGCCATAGAACCACCACCAGTTATTTCTTTGGAAGAAGAATAAACAAAATCACTTTTATCTTCCTTAAAGTCAATATCTATAGCAAGCCCTACTTCACCAGACAATGTAACATCACCAAGATTTAGATCTTGTGTGGCAACATTGTTTAGGTCTAACAATCCTCCAGAACCATTAAAGTTTGTAGATGTTAGTATTGCGTTTTCTGACACACTAACTGTGCCTTCAAATAGGTTTAGTGTAGAATTGTTGATATTATCATTAAACACTGTAACACCATTATAAATATTAATTGCATTGCCAGAAACATCTTGATTAAATGTTGTTGTGCCATCATATCCAACATTAGAGTTAACATTGATTACACCACCAACACCTGTGATAGCATCATCAAAAACAATCATGCCATTATTAGCAACATCCGATGACGAATACAAATTTATGGTACCAAGATTGTGGATTGCATTGTCTACACCATTTATATTATTGCCAGAAAAACTAACATCTTTGGCAATTGCATACAAATTCACGGTTCCACCAACAGCATTATAAATCGCACCGCCATGTCCATTGGCGTCTAACGTATTGTTTGTAAAAGTAGAATCTTCTATGTTAATAGTCCCAGAGTTCCAAATTGCACCACCAAATTCAGAATAAGACCCATTACCCACAAAACTACCTACAATTTTGTTAATTGTGCCAGTGTTATAAATTGCTCCGCCGCTATCGCCTAAATCTCCACTCAAAGAAAAGCCACTAGCATTATTTGAAGTAAAATCACCCTCTATATTCTCTATTGTGCCGGTATTATAAATTGCTCCACCAAAAGACGGTGCTGTTGTGCCTGCATTTGCATTATTTGAACTAAAATTGCCAGTAATACTTGAGATTGTGCCAGTATTATAAATAGCGCCACCTTTTTGTGCCTTGTTAGAAGAATAGTTTGTTGCCAAAGATTCTAACTCTCCAGCATTATAAATTGCGCCACCTTCTACACTCTTAAAACCAGTAAAATCTAAAACTTCGTTAACCTCAAGCACTTGTCCGTCATTAACAATAACACCGCTCTTAGAGTTACCTATAATGTTGTTATTTTCACCAGAAATAACCAAACTGCTTCCTATCATTGAACCCAAATTAGGATCAACAGAAACATTTTCATCTTCTATCAAAACATATGCTCTATCACCAGATATATCTGTTATTGATTCGTGCAAGGTTTTTTTGGCAACACCAAGAATACCCTGATCTTTATCATAGCTTATAAAGTTGTAGTCAGCAATAACTGGATCTGCTTTTGTAATTTTAATTGACCCCAAATCAATCGCATTTTTTATCTCATCAGAGTTTTCTAATTTAATTTCTATAATATCAGATGTGCCAGCTACTTTATCTGTTAAAATATTAATATGTGTCAACAACAATTCATTTGTTGTGTTGTCATCATTTTTATTATTAAAACTATCGACATTTATTGTGTCGCCAATTTCTCTAGCAATATCAATATCTATACCATAGCCAGCATCGCCTTTGATGCTAACATCGCCCAAACTAGGAGCATCTGCGCCTGTTCTAACAACACCATCAACAGTTGTAATTATTGAATTGGCAAAAACATTTAACCTTGAGTCATCTGCAAAACCTGCATTTTCGCCCAATAACGCTAAGGTTCCTGTTTGCAGATTATATTCACCACTACCACTCAAAGCATCATAAAACTTAATTTGGTAGTCAGAAGATGAATTAAAATAAACTGTGCCTGCATTATATATGGCATTGCTTTCACCATTTGCAGTGTTGCCTTCAAAAACAACATCCGCAGAATTTGCCTCAATATACAAAACAGCAGGCGTTTTTACTGAATCAATTGCTGTGTTTAGCTCATCGCTGTTCCATATAGCACCACCACTTTCGGCAGTATTATTTTTGAAGCTTGAGTTTGTTATGATTAACTCTCCTTGGTTAAAGATAGCACCACCATTTTTAACAGCATTATTACCTGTAAAAGTAGCGTTATTGGCATTTACAGTAGATGAATTATCATTATAAATCGCACCACCATAATATGCAGAATTTGACGTAAATGTTGTTGCAGAAGTTTGTCCAACATTAATATTAACAACAGCTTCATAATTATTAACATATTTGTTATTAATTGCTCCAGCCTTACCAATATTACTAGAAAGAGAACTTTCATTCTTATAATTCGTAAAACTTGAGCCAACGATTGTTACTTTAGAGATATTACCAATTGAATTATCTAGATAACTGCTAATATTCTCGGTTTCTCCACCGCCAGTAAAAGAAGAATTTTCGATATAAAGTGTTCCACTATTAGAAATATCTACAGAGCCATATTTGCCCCCCACATTTTTTTCAAATATTGAGTTATAGATATTCATTGTTCCAGATTCAGCGTTTCTGAGAGCACCACCTGCACTATTTGTTTGATTATCATAAAACTTAGAATTAGTTATGTTTGCAGTAGACTTTATTGAGCTAATTGAGCCACCATTTGCCAAAAAGCCACCATCACCTGAGTTAAAAAAGTCTGTTGCATAAACATTGGTAATATCAATAACTTGCGACACTTGCGCAGGAGGCAAAGAAGAGCTTACAACAATTCCAGAATTTGAGTTACCAATAATTTTTATTAGATTTTCTTTATCAACTTCTGCCCCGATTATGCTTAATTTGTTACCAAGCAAGCGACCTAAAGTAGAAGATGTAACTTCTTCGGTTACAGTTAGATTATATATTTTATCATTACTGTTTTCTACTACCGTTTCTGCCAATGTTGCAGATTTTGCTCCTTGAGAATAAAGCAGCGCTAATGTTGCAACAGATGCCAACAAATAACTTTTTATTGTTGCTTTGCGTTTTTTTGTCAGACTATTTATTACCATTTTACTTCCCATAACATCTCTACCTCATATAATCTAAAACATAATTTTTATGCTCTTAATCATAGCATACATTTACTTTTTTTATATAATAAATCATAAAAAGTAAAAAAACAAAGAGAATGTAATGGCTACAACTTAGTCTA
>CAYJKS010000006.1:1040-17957 GCA_964370705.1 uncultured Azospirillaceae bacterium | reverse complement strand
TTTTTTCTTTGTTCTTTTTAAGCACTATAAGCGGGTATTTTATTTCTACAGATTTGTTTTCTTTTTATATCTTTTTTGAGGCGATGATGTTGCCTTTGTTTATGTTGATTGGAATTTTGGGCGAGATAAAAAAATATCAAGTAATTTATAGGCTTTTTATATATAACTTGCTTGGAGCGACGATATTGTTTGTTTCTTTGATGGTTTTATATAGCTACCAAAATGTTGGCATTAGTGAAGTTGGCAACGTAGTTTTGTCTCAAAACATAGAGGTTTTAATCTGGGGTGCAATATTTGTATCTTTTCTATCAAGAATTCCAATATGGCCTACACATCAAGCAATTTCTGCCGTAAGCGTAAATATAGATAACCCGTTGGTTTTTATAATTGCCAATATCTTTCCGCTAACAGGGGTATATGGCTTGGTTAGATTTTTTCCAATATCTGTGCCAGAGGTATTGTCGCCATATTTGTTTGCATTTGAGTTGCTTGTAATTATTACTGTTGTAATTGTTGCGTTGGTTGGTTTTGTAAACAAAGACATAAATTACAAAATATTTGCATATCTTATAGTTTTTTATCTTTTTTATCTGCTAGGGGGGCTAATATCTCCTAATAATGAGTTGCTAAATATTGGTTTTTCGATGTTTGCACTTTTGATTGTTTTTTCTTGTATGGTTATAATGGTAAACTATATAGAAAGACTCAAACTTCAAGAAGGGCTAAAAGAAAACGCAATATTGTTTAATAACAAAAAAGCAACATTCATTTTATCGTTTTTGATTTTGGCGGCAGTAGGTATGCCTTTGTCATCTTTGTTCTTAAACAATATTGCAACTTTTGCGATGCTATATAGGTATAATATAGAAATGACTGTATTTTTATTGTTTGCAATGATTTTGGTATGTTTGGGATTGCTCCAAAGATTATTTTATTGGAAGTATCCACTACAAGAAGGAGAAGCTACAACAAAATCTCAAGAGATTAATATGCCAAACACAATATTTGTGCCAATGATAATATTTATGTTGGTCTTAATATTATCGCTCATAAACCCAACGTGGTTCTTGGTCTAGGAGAAAGAAATGGATTGTCTTTATGTTACCCTTTTGCCTGAAGCCATAATGGCATTAAGCGTTGTGTTTATGGTTTTTGTTAGAATTTTTAGGCAAAACAAAACCCCAAAAACTTTTTATAGTATAAGCAAATATTTTATGTTTTTTGCAGCCGTTTCTGCTGTTTTTTTACATAATGAATCTTGTCATAACTTGATTACAAATAATTATTATACCTCTTTGTTTAAGGCTATTGTTTATGTGTTTATTTTTGGTTGGAACTATTTGTCGCTAAAATATTTTCAAAGCAAAAATCACTCTAGTTTTTCTTTTTATGCCATGACTAGCCTTAATCTTTTGGGCTTTAGTCTTGCCATATCTTCCCAAAACTTATTATTTTTGTTTGTTGGAACATCTGGCGTTTTTATGACTAATAGTATTTTGTTATACCTAAACCCACGTAATAACAAAAACCAAGTGTTATTGCACTATATGCTATCTGCAATATTTTTTGGTATTTTGTTTTTGTTAGCGATTTTTGTTATCTACAACTATGCTAATAGTTTTGTTTATCTAGATATAAAAAATTATTTGTTACAAGGAAGCATTCCTTGGCAAATTTATTTTGCCTTTGGCTTAATAATTTGCTCATTTTTATTTATGCTTTCGGTTGCTCCTTTTCATTTTTGCTTGCTTGATGTTGTAGAAGTAACTAACTTGCCAGTTGGTGGATATTTGATTATTGTGCCAATATTTGCTTATTTTGCTTGCCTTATAAATATTATTGCTCACGTTTTTTATCCAATATTTGCATGGTTTGAGCCTGCGATGGTTGTTTTTGGTTCAATGTCATTGTTCTTTGGTGCAATCGGTGCCAACAGCTACAACAATATCCGTAAGATTTTTGCAAGTAGTAGTTTGTATTATATTGGAGTTGTAATAATTTGTATTAGCCAATTAAACATAAACAGTTTGTTAAGTGGTTTTACATATATTTTGACTTATGCTTTTGCGATGATGGGCATATTGGTTGCCTTTTTGGGACTAAGAAGCAAGGGAATTTATTTGACCAAGCTAGAAGATATAAATGGGCTTTCTACTCAACGTCCATTTGTCTCTGCTCTAATGTTATTATTTATGATTTCTTTGATAGGCATGCCGCCATTTGTAGGTTTTTTGGGCAAACTGTCAATAATAAATAACTTGGTAGAAAGTGGTAGCTATATTAGTATCGGGATTATTTTTGCCTCTATGCTAATTTTGGCTTATGCCTATTTTAGAATAATCAATGCCATTTATTTTTCTGCTAGAGTCAATGTTTTTGACAAGGTCGACAAAGCAGTGTATATGAGCTTGAGCCTAATTATGCTTTTTATTATAATTGCAATTTCTAATCCAAAATATGTAATGTATGATGTCGAGACAATGTTGGCGGTGAGTTTGCATGAGTAATATAAACTACATAAGAGATTGGATTTGGATAGATTATGATGAGCTTGGCAGCACTAATGATGTGGCAATAGATTTTAGCAAAAATTCTTCTGGTAAAAACTTTGTTATTACGACCAAGTCGCAAACAAATGGAAGAGGTCGAACAGGCAGAAGCTGGATAAGCCTTGAGGGTAACCTATTTATGTCTATGGGCGTTGAGTTTAATATACGTGAGCTTGCGGCTTTGGTTTTTATGGTTAGTCTTTCTTTGCTAAATACAATAAAGCATATTTGTGTTGGCTCAGATGTTTTGCTAAAGTGGCCAAATGATGTTTTGCTAAATGGCAAAAAGGTTTCTGGCATTTTGCTAGAAAAAGGTAGTGATAATTATATGATAGTTGGCATTGGGGTTAATATTGTTTCTTCTCCAGAAAATAGCGACTTATTGTATCCTGCAACAAACTTAGCTTCTGCGGGCATAAAGATTGACAGAATAGAGTTCTTAAAACAATATTTGATGCAGTTTGAACAAATAAAAGATATTTATGCCAGAGATGGTGTTTCTAAAATTGTAGAGCTTTGGCTTAGTTTTGCAAAAGGTGTAGGCAAAAATATTATAGTAAGAACACCTAAAGAAAGCAAACAAGGAGTGTTTGTTGGCATTGACAATGATGGCAGGTTGCTATTACAAACCTTGCAAGGATTAGAAAAGATTTTGGCAGGAGATGTTTTTTTTGATGAGAAAGTATAAATAGATGACAAGCATAAAAAAAGAAGGCTTATATTTTTTGGCATTGGGTGGAGCACAAGAAATTGGAATGAATATGTATATATATTCATACAATGGCAGATTTATAGTCGTTGATTGTGGCTATGGCTTCTTAAACGATAATTATCCAGGAATGGATGTTTGTTTTGCCGACATGAGCTTTGTCAAAGAGCATAAAGACTTTTTTGATGGTGTTTTTATAACTCATGCTCACGAAGATCATTTTGGAGCAATATCTCAGCTATGCCAAATTATAGATTGTCCTGTTTATTCAACCAATTTTACAATTGAGCTAATCAAGTTGCGTTTGAGTGAATATGGCATAGATAATGCAAAACTTTGCAAAGTAGAAGCAAAAGAAAAAATAAAATTAGGCAGTTTCGAGATTGGTTTTGTTGAACTTGCTCACTCAGTGGTAGAAACTTTAGCAATAACAATAAAAACTCCGGCAGGTGTGGTTGTTCATGCAACTGATTGGCGTTTTGACAATGAGCAAATAGACGAGCTAAAAACTAATTGGCAAGAGCTAAAAAGACTTGGTGACGAGGGTGTTGACTTGTTTGTTTGCGATTCTACAAACATTATGGTAGAAGAGCCCCAAATAAGTGAGAGCGATGTTAGAAAATACTTAATAAATCTAATTCCAACGCTCAAAAACACAGTTGTTGTTACTTGTTTTTCTTCTAATCTTGTTAGGCTAAAAAGCTTAATAATGGCTGCTAGCCATGCAGGAAGAACACCTGTGCTAATGGGCAGGAGCTTGATTAAAAACGTCGCAATCGCTAAGGAGATAGGATATTTTAAGAATCTTCCAACTTGTTATGAGATAAGGCAGGCTCAAGATATTTCTTCAGAAAACGCTTTGTATATTTGCACAGGTGCTCAGGCTAATTATCGTAGTGCCTTAACAACCATTGCCTCTAATCAAAACAAATACATAAAAGTTAAAAAAGGCGATAGCGTTATTTTTTCTTCAAAAATCATTCCAGGAAATGAAGAAAAAATTGCCGATATGCAAGAAAAACTGATTTCTTTTGGAGCAACTGTCATCACTAATGAAGACGGTATGGTGCATACTTCTGGCCATGCTAACAAGGCCGATACTAAAAAGATGTATGAGTTGCTTAGGCCAAAAATCTTGCTACCTGTGCATGGTGACAAGAAGTTTATTAGAGAACATAAGGAATTTGGGCGAAGCTGTAACATTAACCAAGTCGTTAGCGTAAACAATGGCGAGGTTTTGCAGCTAAAAGATAGTAAGGCAACAGTTGTTGATAAGGTTTTTGTAGATGTTATAGGGCTAGACAGAATGCGACCAGTATCGCTTAACTCTGAGTTAGTAAAAAACCGCAAACAAATTGCATATAATGGTAGTGTTTTTATTAGTGTTATTTTTGACAAATCGTGGGAGTTGGTAGATTTGCGTATATCTTCAAAAGATATTTTGCCTGCTGATGATTTTGCGGTTTTAAGAGATGAGATTGTGGAGCAAGTATCAAATAATTTGCCAAATGAGGTTATTGCTTGCAAGCATAAAGAATCTGCTATTTTAGATTATGTTAGATTGCAAGTTAGAAGAAGAATAGAAAAAGCCACCAAAATAAAGCCAGTAACTTTTATACATTTTTATAAGCTCCATGAATGATTTTATTGAGTTTTTAAACAAAGAAAATTCTAAATACTTCAATTTATTGATTGAAGCAGGAGGAAATACTGGTGCACAAAAAGGGAGCTCAAATTTTGTTAAAACATGGAATAATTTATCGAGGGACCCTAATTTTGTAAAAATACAGGAAATTTTTTATTAAAAATAAAAAATTTGAACCATTTTTGTTGAAGAATCAGAAATTATTAGATAACTTAAATAATAGAAGTAATATTATAAAAGAAGCCTTGTATTCTACTGCAGTGCAATTTGGGCAGAACTCTAATATACTTAAAAATGCATTTCCCAATGGCAGTGCACATTTAACTGATATGCAATTTATAATTAAATTATATAATGAAAAAAGAAAAGTGAATAAATATTTTACTAAATTAAACCCAAAGGAAAAAGACAGTGTTAAAAATAGATTTTATGAAGAAGAAGAATATTTGCTTAATTTGCTCGATAATTAGCTTTTTTAGTTTTGATATTTGCAATGCTCAAAGTTTAGATAAATGCTTAAGTTATAAATCTCAAGAGATTATTTTTGATAAGTTTTATACAGACTCAATCTGCTATAACAAAGAAACAGAAAAATTAAACGCAGAAATTAAAAAAATATATCAAAAAACAAATACAAAGAAGCTAGAATATAACTCATATTCACAATGGAAAAATGAGTTAAACAAATTTTGCAATGACAAAAATAATATAAAAACAACCGAAGGAACAATCAAAGATTATAATATAGCTTATTGTAAATAAAAATAAACAATAAAGAAGCTATCGATTAACTTGTAGTTAGTTATATGGGTGATTTAAGTCCCAAAGAAGTTTATTTAGCAGGCTATAATAATCTATATAGGGAATTACTGCTCCTATTTCTGGACAGCTTGGCCAAGTTGGGCAACGAACAATTTTATACATATTTATATATTTTTGCTCAATAAAGTTAATTTGTTGCTCTAAGCTCTTCCAATGAGGCTCTCCATAATCTCTTAGTGTTACTTCTTTTATTTGCTCTATCAAACAATTATTTTTTTCTTTTGCAAAACAACTTCTTTTGCAAAAATATTATCATAATCTTTTGCCTGCTCTTCTTCAAAAGGAGTTTAAATAATTTTATCACAATCACTAAAATCCTCTTTAGCGTTAGAAGTTAATGGCACTAAGCCTAAAAACAAAACAATAAATAAAAATTTTTTCATCAACTCAACTCCTTTTGTGCAACATACAATTATAATAACTATTTTTTTCATCTTTGCAGCCTAATAGTTATTTTTATAAAAATCAAACGCCAGAACAAAAGCAACGAGGCGTAGTGGACTCTCGTGTCAAGCACGTGAGTGACAGAAAAAAACAGCACGAGAGTGACAGAAATAAAAATAAGATATTTTAAGATTTTGCTTCTTGTTCAATTGGCAAATATATTGCAAAAGTTGTGCCTTTGGACTTGCTTGAACTAATAAGCATATTGCCTTTGTGTCTAATAACAATAAATTTTGCAATAGCTAATCCCAATCCAGTGCCTTTAATTTCTTGATTTTTGTGTGTTTGCATTCTATAAAAACGCTCAGTTATTCTGCCGATATGTTCGCCTGTAATAACCTCACCTTTATTGTTTATGCTAATAACAATGGCTTTGCCTTTTGCAACCATAATATCTTTTGAGGGCGGAATATTTTCTGCCAAGTCTACGCTAATTGTTATAATAGAGTTTTTGTAGCCATACTTAATAGCATTGTCAGAAATGTTTTGCACCAACTGTCTAATTTGGCTTTGGTCTGCAGTAATCTGCGGAATGTTATTTGGTATGTCAATTTCAAAAAAGATGTCTTTGCTAAGAGATTTTTGTTCTAATGCGTGAGTTGTATCATATATAATTGTTTCTATATCAATTTTTTCTTCTGGTGGTAGGTCTTGGTGCATTTCTATATTAGATAATGACAGTAGGTTTTCTATCAAAACCGCCATGTATTTTGCTTGTTCTTGCATAATTGCCAAAAACATTTCTTGTGCATCTTGGTCATTTTTGGCGGAGGTTTGTAATGTTTCTATAAAACCAGAAATTACTGATAGTGGTGTTCTGAGTTCGTGACTTGCATTTGCAACAAAGTCTGATTGCATTTTTTCTATTTTTATGGTTTTGCTCATGTCATAAATAGATATAACCGCCACAGCATTAGACACCCATGGAAGCTGCTTTATATGGGCATAAAATTTTTGATCTTCGCCATCTTTGTGAATATAAAAAATAAGATTTTCGGCAGAGCTTTCTTGGTTTACAACCTTTGAAACAGCCTTAATAAAGTTATTAGAAGCAAAAATTTCTTCAATTTTTTTGTTGCTAATTTTGTTGCCTAAGAAGTTTCTGGCAGCAAGGTTTGCACCAAGGATATTGCCATTTTTATCTATCATCAATATTGGATCAGGCAAAGAGTCTAGCACTGCAGTGTCAGAAATTGTTTTTGCTTCTAGTTTGTTTGCTTTGTTAGTCCAAAATTGGTGCATTTTGGTAATAGCTTTAACAATTTCTTTGGTTTCATTCTCAGTTATTTCAAAATCATCAAAATTAATTTCTTCTGAATTTTGCAAATGCTTTTTTATTTGCTGTAACTCAAATGTTATTGGAAAAAGCCACACAACATTAAAAAATATAATCGAGGCATAGGCAACAACAGCAATAGTTGCAGGCAATACCTGAGAAGCAACTAATATAATAAAGACAAGAGCAGATGGAATAGAAAGAGCCAGAACTCTATTAGCAAAATTTGTATCTTTTTCTATTTCAAATAATTTGCTTTTTATCTTAAATTTTATCATTGCAATCAATCCCCAGATATTTTAAAAAATATAGACTAGTTTATATAGTATTATATAATAGGTTTAAATTTATTAAACAAATAAAGATAAAAAATGACAGAAAAAAATATAAATACGCCTACTCCTATGATGGCACAATACCTAGAAAAGAAAAATGAATATCCCGAATATTTGCTTTTTTATCGCATGGGTGATTTTTATGAAATGTTTTTTGAAGACGCTGTTCAAGCCTCAAAAGCCTTAGACATTAACTTGACCAAAAGAGGCAAGCACAATGGGCAAGATATTCCTATGTGTGGAGTTCCTTTTCATGCCTATGAGAACTATTTATCACGCTTAATAAAACAAGGGTTTAAGGTTGCTATTTGCGAGCAGATGGAAAACCCTGCAGAGGCAAAAAAAAGAGGCAGTAAATCTGTTGTAAAAAGAGATGTTGTTAGATTGGTTACTGCGGGCACTTTAACAGAAGATAATTTGTTAGATTCTTGCAAACACAATTTTATAATGAGTATTGCCAGACAAGCAGATACTTTGGGCTTGGCTTGGCTAGACTTGTCTACGGGCGATTTTTATTTAGAAGAAGCACACGTAAAGGGCAGGGCAGAAATATCATTTTTAACAGCAACATTGGCTCGTCTTTGTCCTGTTGAGATTATTTTATCCGATTCTTTTATTCAAGATAAAAATTTGTTTTCTTTGTTTAATGATCACAAAAAACAATTGTCAATATTGCCTCAAGCCAGATACAATACCAGTAATGCCAAAAAGAATATGCTAGATTATTATAATGTTGCTAGCTTAGATTCTTTTGGTAGCTTTTCTAAGGCCGAAATTTTGGCAGGCGGGGTTTTGTTTGATTATATTGCTTCTACACAAAAAGGTTTGGTTCCTAGAATAGAAAAACCAATAAAAGTTTTTGCTAACGAAGTGCTAGAAATAGATGATGTTACTCAAAAAAGTTTAGAGCTTTTGGAGTCATCTTCTTCTAAGACAGGAAGTTTGGCTAGTGTCTTAGACAACACAATAACGGGAGCAGGTGCAAGGTTGCTTCATAGCTATATTGCTTCTCCATTAATTGATATTTGCAAAATAAACGAGCGTTTAGATGTTGTTGATTTTTTTATAAAAGAAGAGTTTGTTCGTCAAGATGTAAGAGATGTTTTGAGGCAATGTCCAGACATTTTGCGAGCGGTTTCTCGCTTAAGCTTAGGGCGTGGTGGTCCTAGGGACTTGCTAGCAATCGGACAAACTTTGCAAATGGTTCCAAGGATAAAAAATATTATAATGGGCTTGGGTAGCAATAACATAATCAAAACCTTGCCACCAGCTTTAGAAAAAATTATCGCAAAATTTGGTCATCACGAGTCTTTGGTTCAAGAAGTTAGCAATGCTTTGGTCGATTCTCCACCATTGCTTGCTAGAGACGGTGGTTTTATCAAAGAAGGATACTCTGCCCCATTTGATGCAATCAAAAATCTTCAAACAAACTCCAAAGATATAGCATTCGAACTAGAAAAAAAATACATCAAAGATTTAGATATTCCAAATTTGAAAATAAAATACAATAGCATTATTGGTTATTTTGTTGAGGTTGCTTCTAAGTATGCAACCCAAATGCTAGACAACAAAGATTTTATTTATCGTCAATCGGTTCTAAACGCTGTTCGTTTTACTACTGTTGAACTAAGCAACATCGACAATGAGATTAGAAGTGCAACAGAAAGGGCTTTGGCAATGGAGCTAGAGCTTTTTGATAATCTTGTAACTATAATAAAAGCAACCTCAGACATAATTTCTCAAACTGCAAAAGCTCTTGCAGAAATAGACGTTGCTTGCTCTTTTGCAAACATTGCAGCAGAAAAATACTATTGTCGTCCATATGTAGATAATTCTTTAAGTTTTGACATCAAGCAAGGAAGGCACCCTGTTGTTGAGGCTTCATTAGCATCAACACAAGCAGGTGATTTTGTTGGTAATGATTGTTTGTTTGATAGTGGTAGCAATTTTTGGTTAATAACAGGTCCAAACATGGCTGGTAAGTCTACATTTTTGCGTCAGAATGCAATTATTGCGATTATGGCCCAAATAGGCTCTTATGTTCCTGCAAGCTCAGCTCATATTGGGATTGTTAATAAGGTTTTTTCTAGAGTCGGTGCAAGTGACGATTTGTCTAAAGGGCGCTCAACTTTTATGGTAGAAATGGTAGAAACTGCGAGTATCTTAAACCAAGCAGACGAGCGTTCACTAGTTATTTTGGACGAGATTGGCAGAGGCACAGCAACTTATGATGGTTTGTCAATAGCTTGGTCAGTTATAGAGCATTTGCACAATATAAACAATTGTCGCACGCTTTTTGCAACTCATTACCATGAGCTAACCTCATTAGTAAATAAGTTGCAAAAAATGTCATTACATTGTATGAAGGTAAAAGAATTTAATAACGAGGTTATTTTCTTGCACGAAGTTACTGCTGGTTCTGCAGATAGATCTTATGGGATACATGTTGCGAAGTTGGCAGGTTTGCCTAAGGTCGCACTTCAACGAGCTGAGCAGGTTTTACAAAAGCTAGAAAATGACAAGAACAATGCTAACGTTGCCTCAATAGCAGATGAGCTGCCATTGTTTGCAAGCATATGTGCTAAGGAGCAAGAAAAAGACGAGTCTTTGTTGGAAAAGGCCTTTGCCGAGGTTGATCCAGACTCTCTTTCTCCTAAGCAAGCGTTAGAAAAACTATATGAACTAAAAAGATTATTGGAGGAAAAAAATGTCTTTTGAAAATAACCCTATTCGACCAATTGCGGTTGCTAGATTATGCAGAAACGGAGATTATTTGGTTGAAAGAGGCTATGATAAAGTAAAAGATGAATATTTTTATCGTGCTATTGGCGGTGGTATAAATTTTGGCGAAAAAGCTGAAGACGCCTTAATAAGAGAATATAAAGAAGAGCTTGGTATTGACATTACTGTAGGTAAGTTGTTCGATGTTGAGCAAAATATTTTTACATTTAATGGCAAAGAAGGTCATGAGATTGTTTTTATATATGATGTTGAGTTTGCAGATTCTTCTCTTTATGAGCAAGATGTTTTTCCTTTTTTGGAAGAAAGTAAAAGCGAGCAATATGCACAATGGGTGTCTGCGGATGTAAAAATTTATCCAGAAATTATTAAAACACATCAAAAAAACATAGGAGACGAAAATGAATAAAATAATATCTGCCCTAATGGTTGCATTAGGTTTTTTTGCACTATCAAGCCAAGTGCAAGCAAATAGTTACGGCGTTCAAGATACTGAGAACGCAATTTTATTAAAGCTAAAAGACGGCGACGTTGTGATTGAGATGTTTCCAGACAAGGCGCCTAACCACGTAAAAAGAATAAAAGAGTTGGTTCGCAGTGGTTTTTATGATGGACTAAAGTTTCATCGTGTAATAGATGGCTTTATGGCTCAAACAGGTGATCCAACAGGAACAGGTATGAGCGGCAGTGGCAAAAAAATTCCAGCAGAGTTTAATGATATGCCACATAATAGAGGTGCAGTATCTATGGCTAGAGCTATGGATCCAGATTCTGCAGATAGTCAATTTTTTATTTGTTTTGAATCTTCTAGATTCTTAGACAATCAATATACTGTGTGGGGTCAAGTTGTTTCTGGCATGTCAGCTGTTGACAAAATAAAAAGAGGTGCAGCTGGTAGTGGAAAAGTTACAAATCCAGACAAAATCATATCTATGCAAATTATTTCTGATATTGAGTAATTTCTGTATTTACAAAAATTCAAATTTTTAAGCAAAAACAAATAGTTGATGTGCGGTATAATAATACCATGCGTCAACTATTTGTTTTTATGATGTTTTATTTGTGTTGACAATATATTTTTTTTTAGTATATTAAGCAAGAATTTAATAAACATTTTAATAATGAAAGAAATAATATGAGCACATATTCAACAAAACCATCTGATATTGAAAGAAAATGGTACTTGGTTGATGCTACTGATTTAGTTTTAGGTAGAATGTCTGCTGAGATTGCCAAGATTTTGCGCGGCAAGCACAAAGCAAGCTATGTTCCTAACCTAGATTGCGGAGACTATGTTGTAGTTATCAATGCAGAAAAAGTAAAATTAACAGGTAAGAAGTTATCTGACAAAGTTTATTATCGTCACACTGGCTGGGTTGGTGGTATCAAATCTATCACTGCAGGCAAAATCTTGTCTGGCAGATTCCCTAACCGTGTAATTGAAAAAGCTGTAGAAAGAATGATTTCACGTAATCCTTTGGGTCGTCAACAAATGACAAAGCTAAAAGTTTATGCTGGTAGCGAACATCCACACACAGCACAAAGTCCAGAATTTTTGGATATTGCTGCAATGAACTCTAAAAATAAAAGGAGTCAATAATAATGACTAAATTGGAATCATTAAAAGATATAAAATCTGCAACAGCAACAGAAGTAAGCACTTTTGAAGCTCGCAAACCAAAACGTGACAAATTGGGTCGCTCTTATGCAACTGGTAAAAGAAAAGATGCAGTTGCTCGTGTATGGATAAAAGCAGGTAAAGGTAATGTTACTGTTAATGCAAAATCTATTGATACATATTTTGCTCGTCCAGTTCTAAAGATGATAATCAACCAACCTTTTGAAATTGCAAACCGCGTTAATGAGTTTGATGTAATTTGTACAGTTAAAGGTGGTGGCTTGTCTGGTCAAGCTGGTGCGATTAAACATGGTATTTCAAAAGCTCTTAACGAGTATGAGCCAGAATTAAGAGCAGTTTTGAAAAAAGCTGGTTTCTTAACTCGTGATGACAGAACAGTAGAACGTAAAAAATATGGTAAGGCAAAAGCACGTAAGTCTTTCCAATTCTCAAAACGTTAATTTGTTATCAAATACAATCAAAAAAAACTCCAAATCAAATTTGGAGTTTTTTTTATAGTTATTTTTATGTTGTTCTAAAAGCTTTTGCCTTTGATTCTGTTCATAATGTGTTGAGCAAGAAAAGATCTTTGTCGCTCTTTTTTGTATAAAAGTTGAGCCTGCTCTATATCACTTTCTTTGCTAAATTTATTTATTATTTTTATTAGGTCTTCGCCTTTATCTTCAAAATGCACTGCAGACAAAATAACCTTGCCACGTCCATAGTTTTTTTCAATAATTGCAGGTAAGTTATTGTCAATATCTCCGTATGTTGCAAGCACGCTGTGCTGCTCATCTTTGTTTGCTTCGAAGTATGGACCGCCATGATACAAGCTATATAGTGTTGTGTGATCTTCTTGCCAATTCAAAGATACAATTTTTTTGGACTCACTGTTTTGTGAGTATGGAGCAATGTTGAATTCTTTATAAAGGGTGCCATTAGCAGAGCCATTAAACAGGTCTAGGCCATGATGATTAGAAGAACTAAGCTCTGGGACATCTAGCTCAAAATTTGAGGTTTTGCAGGCATAATAAGCTCCAGCACAAATACCCAAGTATGTTCCACCATTTTTAACAAAATTTCTAATTTGTTCGTTTCCAAGCACTTCGAGCTTTTTCTTATAAGGAGTCGCAGCTCCTCCAGGCATAATAAACGCATGGACATTGTCGTCTAACTCACCTTTTATGACTTGTGTAGCGTCGACTGTTTCTACCAAAAAATCTGGCAAAGATTCTTCTAAGCAGTTTTTTAGGTTTCCTGTATTAGAGCATCCATAATCGTCATATATTAAAATTCTCTTCAATTTAATTTGCCTTTGATTTTGCAGCTACAATAAAAAAGCTGACCTAAGCCAGCTTTTTTGATAGTAAAAATTATTATTTGAACTATTTCAATTTCTTTTCAACGAACTCTTCGTGTTTTTTAGATTTTTTGTCATACTTTCTCAAAGACAATTTCTCTGGGTGAGTTCTTGGGTTTTTTTCAGCCAAATAGAATGTTCCTGTTCCAGCAGTGCTTTCTAATTTTACTTTAACTTTAATTTGCTTTTTTGCCATTTTTCTATACTCTTTATTAAAATTTACGCAACTTTGATAAGTGATATAGCTTTTTTTTACTTGCTTGTCAATATATATTTTATTTATCTGCTGTTTAGGCAATAAAAAAAGATTTTTCTTGATTAGCAAGAAAAACCTTTTTTTATTTTTTTAATAATTTAATCTTTGTTAGTTACTCCAGCAATCTTAATAAGTCTACCATTAACGGTTCGCTCTAAGATTATCTCTGTTGCTTTTTTGCTTTTTGTTCTAAAATATAGCTTGTCGCCTTTTTTAGGAATGTTATTAAAGCGATTCTTGGGAAGGTCAACATTTGAGCCATCTTCAAATTCTATTGTTACTAGCTCTTTTGTTACTGATACCTGTTTTACAATTCCTTTTGGTTTCATAATTTAATGTTTTATTAATTTAACATTTACTTTTTTGCCATTTTTTAGCTCATAAGATACTTTATCTCCTTTTTGTGGGACACTATATCTAAAATGATTAGAACTAAAGCTAACAATTGTTTCGTCATTAAAATAAATCAAAATTGTTTTGTTGTTTATTTTAACTTTTTTTACAATTTTTTTTTCCATAAAAATAAATTAAAAATATATACTAAGCCATTATTCTAGTCTTTCCTTGGCTTTTTGTCAAGAAGACTTGCAAATAACAGCTTAGTAATTTTTTGCTATATAACCTTTATTATGCCAAATTTCTTTTTGCCTTGTGCAATTTTGATTACACCGTCAACAACATCAGTTGAGCCAAAAATATATTTGTCATCAGAAATTATTTTGTCATTTACTTTTATGCCATTTTGCTTGCACATTCTACGAACTTCACCCTTGCTTTCACAAAAGCCGATTTCTACAAAAGCGTCCAAAATGCCATATCCTTCAATAGAGCTTTTTTCAATGCTAGGCAATTCGCCGCCGATGCCACCTTGCTCAAATGTTTTAATGGCAGTATCTTGTGCTTGGGTTGCCTCTGTTTCTCCGCGACAAATTTTTGTTGCTTCAAAAGCTAAGATTTTTTTTGCCTCATTGATTTCTTTATCCTTTAGAGCTGCAAGCTTTTTAATCTCGTCCATTGGCAAGTCTGTAAAGATTTTGAGGCATTTTTCAACATCGGCATCGCCAATGTTTCTAAAGTATTGGTAGTAGTCATAAGAAGCGAGTTTGTTATCATTGACCCACATTGCATTGCCTTCAGATTTGCCCATTTTTTTGCCATTAGAATCTGTGATTAGTGGGCATACAAAGCCAAATAACTCAGTATTGTGTCTTCTTCTACCAAGTTCTGTTCCAGAGGTAATGTTGCCCCATTGGTCTGTTCCTGCCATTTGTGCTCTACAATTGTATTTTTCTAGCAAAACACAAAAATCATAACCTTGAAGCAGTTGGTAATTAAACTCCAAAAAAGACATTGGTTGTTCACGTTCTAGTCTGCTTTTTACACTATCCATAGTCAGCATTCTATTAACTGAATAGTAGGTGCCAATATCACGCAAGAAGTCAAGATAGTTAATGTTTTTGAACCAATCCCAGTTATCTACCATTGTTGCATCTGTTGCGCCTTCGCCAAATTTAATAAATTTGCTGTATGAATTTTTTAGTCCCATAATGTTTTTGTTTAGGTCATCTTCAGACAAAAATGGTCTGAGCTTGTCTTTGCCAGAAGGGTCGCCAATACGTGCAGTTGCGCCACCAACAAGCATTAGAGGCTTGTTGCCACATTTTTGAAACCAACGCATCATCATAACAGGCACCAAATGCCCAACATGCAAGCTATCTGCGGTAGGGTCTGAGCCCAAATAAGCAACGCATGGAGTTCCTTTTGTTTCACATTCATACAAATAATTATCAAACCCAGATTCGTTTGTGCATTGGTTATAAAAACCTCTTTCTAGCATTAAATTAAAAAATTGTGATTTAAAGTTACTCATTTTACCTTCCTTATAATAAATTTTTAACAATACTAGCATATATTTTTATAAGTGCAATAAGGATATAGCAAATTATGGAACATATAAAAAAATATAGTGTATTAGGAGTTTTGAGTTCGACATCTTTTGATGGAGTTGGAATTGCTTTGCTACAAACAGATGGTGTTGACTTGTATGATATTGGTTCTTCATACCTTGTGCCTTATGATGAAGACTTGCTCAACAAAATTAAGCAAATTCAGGGCAAAAAGCCAGATTGTGAGCAAAATAAAAATCTTATTCAAGAAGTTGAGATTAAAATGACAGAGTTTTGTGCCTCGCTTATCAAAGACTTTTTGTTAGCCAATAGTGAGCAAATAGATGTTATTGCTTTTGGTGGGCATACAATATTTCATGACCCTGCAAATAGATATACGCACCAAATAGGTTGTGGAAAACTGCTAGCAAGTCTAACAGGTATAAGGACTGTTAGCAATTTTAGAAAGGCAGATATTTTGGCAGGTGGGCAAGGTGCGCCTTTTTCTCCTATATACTATAGTGCTTTGATTTCTGACGAAAAAAAGCCTGTTGTGGTTGTTGATGTTGGTGCGGTTAGTGCAGTTTCTTGCTTTGGTGAATATGGCGAGATGATAGGTTTTGTTTCTGGGCCAGGAAACGCGGTTATAGACAACTGGGTTACCAAAAAAACAGGACAATATATGGATTATAATGGCAAGCTTGCTATTATGGGAAGGGTAGATGAACAAATATTAAAGATTTTAATGAGTCATAAATATTTTGCCAAGCATCCACCAAAGGCTTGCGACAAAAGTTTGTTTGATGAAAAAATGCAACATTTAGATGGCTTGAGTGTTGAAGATGGTGCTGCTACAGCCACAGCATTTGTTGCCGAGTCGATAGCTTATTCGATTTCATTTTATTTGCCCGAATATCCTCACAAAATTATTTTGTGCGGAGGGGGGAGCAAAAACCCAACTTTGGTAAGGTTTATAAAGCAAAGACTTGGCAAGTATGAGCTAGAAACAGCCATAGAAAAAGGCTGGTTTGTAGACACGATAGATGCACAAGTAACTGCCTTTTTGGCAGCTCGACGCTTAAACCATTTGCCAACGAGTTTTCCTGCTACCACGGGGGTTGCTCAACCAATTATTGGAGGAGAGGTTTTTGAGCCTTGAGGTTTTTGAGCCTTGAGGTTTTTGAGCCTTGAGGTTTTTGTAGATTTGAGGATTTTTGTTATTTTTGCAATCATCTATTCTCTGTCGTCAGTAGGTTCAATTGTGTTTCTAATAGATAA
>CAYJKS010000006.1:0-1030 GCA_964370705.1 uncultured Azospirillaceae bacterium | reverse complement strand
AATTATCGATTAGTTGCTTGACTCTATTGGGTTTATGTATTAAATTCTAGTCAAAGAAGACAAAAGAAAGGCTATGATAATGTCTAGCATGGGCAAAATACATTTTATTTTTACTATTATCCCTTAGGGGATTGTAGCTTTCTTTTATACCAAATATATCAAAATATATCAAAAAAATCTAAAATTTAATCAATCTTTTATAAGAATATAGGTGTTTAAAAATGACAAAGCATTATCAAGATGTTAAGGCAAAACCTAACTTTGTGGAGTTAGAAAAAGAAGTTCTCAAGTTTTGGGAAGAAAATAAAACTTTTGAAAAGTCTGTTAGTAACAGAAAAGACGCAGAAGAATTTGTGTTTTATGATGGGCCTCCATTTGCAAATGGAACTCCGCACTATGGGCATATTATGATTTCTTATGTAAAAGATGTTGTTGCCAGATATCAAACAATGAATGGCAAAAAAGTAGAGCGTAGATTAGGTTGGGATTGCCATGGATTGCCTGCAGAAATGTCTGCAGAAAAACAGCTTGGTGTTTCTGGCCGCAAGCAAATAGAAGAATTTGGTATAGAAAAATTTAATAACTTTTGCCGTCAAGATGTGCTAAAATATTCTAATATTTGGGTAGATACATTCAAAAGAATTGGCCGTTGGGTAGATTTTGATAATGACTATAAAACTATGGATTTAGATTTTATGGAAAGTGTTGTTTCTAACTTCAAGCAACTATATGACAAGGGACTAGTTTATGAAGACTTTAGAGTGTTGCCATACTCTTGGGCTGCAGAAACGCCATTATCAAATTTTGAAGTAAACCAAGGATACCAAGATAAAACCGATTCGGCAATCACAGTATTATTTACACTAGAAACTGGTGACAAGATTTTAGTATGGACAACAACTCCTTGGACTTTGCCTTCTAACCTTATGTTAGCAGTAGGTAAAGACATTGACTATGTTGTTATGCAAGAAAATAATCAAAGATACATTTTAGCTCAAGCTTTGTTGCCTAAGTTCAAAAAGCAATTGTC
>CAYJKS010000005.1:7578-19582 GCA_964370705.1 uncultured Azospirillaceae bacterium | reverse complement strand
AAAAACAACTGCTGTATAAAAGAAAGCAAAAAATACTACCAAAGAGCCATAAAGCAACAATTGCAAAGGTTTGCCATAACCCAAATATTGGCTCAAAACCTGTGCCCATCCAGCTCCACCTTCGGCTGAAAAATTAGCAATAGTAATTGGCAACATCAGTAAAGCACTTGCAAAAATTGGAGGAATAACACCTGTTGGGTTAATTTTTAATGGCAAGTGAGAGCTTTCTGCCGAACTCATTCTGCCGCCAACTTGTCTTTTTGGATATTGAATAAGGATTTTTCTTTGTGCTCTTTCTACAAAAACAACCACATAAACCAACACCAATACCATAGCAACTAGCAAAAATATTACCCACAAAGGAAGAGATCCAACTCGACCCAACTCAAATGTTTGAGCCAAAGCACTAGGAATATTTGCAATAATACCTACGGTAATAATCAAAGAAGATCCGTTACCCACACCTCTTTGTGTAATTTGATCACCCAACCAAACAACAAACATTGTTCCACCAACCAAAGATATAATGGTTGTAAACCTAAACAAAAACCCTGGGTCAATTACCGCAGAAACGCCCGCTGCTCCAGTCATTGCCTCTAATCCTACTGCCAAGCCGTAGCCTTGCAACATAGTAATAAGAACTGTAAGTATTTTTGTATAGTGAACAATTTTTCTGTGCCCCGATTCGCCTTCTTTTTTTATTGCTGCTAACGATGGAACAATAGATTGTCCTAGCTGCAATATAATAGAAGCCGAAATATATGGCATAATATTTAGAGCAAAAATAGTCATACGCTCTAAAGCACCACCTGCAAACATATTAAACATGCCCAAAATACCGCCAGATTGGTTCGCAAAAATCTCTTTTAAGATATTTGGATCAATACCTGGAAGAGGAACAAATGTTCCCAAACGAAAAACAATCAAAGCCAAAACCGTAAACCAAAGTCTTTTCTTTAGCTCTGTGGCTTTACCAAAAACCGACATATCCATATTTGCGGCCATTTTTTCTGCTAGTGATACCATATCAAAACCTTTATACTTTCTAATAACAATAAATATTCAAAACAGAGATGGAACAAGCAAATTACTCATTCCACCAACTATTTTTTAATCCAAGCATTAAGCAACTATAATTACTTTTCCGCCTGCTTTTTCAATTGCTTCTACTGCAGTTTTTGAAGCAGAATTAACCGAAATTGTAACTGAAGAAGTTACACAACCTCTAGCAAGTAGTCTAACACCATCAAGTGTTTTATTAACAATACCAGCTTCTTGCAAAGATTTAATATCAACATTATCTGCACTTATTTTACCTGCATCAATTGCTGTTTGTAAGCTATCTAAGTTTACAACTGCAAATTCTTTTGCAAAGTAGTTATTAAAACCACGTTTTGGTAGTCTACGATAAATTGGCATTTGACCACCTTCAAAAGCATTAATAGCAACACCGCTACGAGCTTTTTGACCTTTGTGACCTTTTCCAGAAGTTTTACCTTTTCCGCTACCAATACCACGACCAACTCTAATCGTATCTTTAGTTGCTCCTGCATTATCTTTTAATTCATTAAGTTTCATCTTCTTTACCTTAATTTAGCCTTGCTAGGGGCAGAGTTTCTGCCCCTAAAACAAAGTTATTATTCTACTATTTTTACAAGGTGGGCTACTTTTTTCACCATACCTCTAATTGAAGGAGTGTCTTCTAACTCAACAACTTTATTCAACTTAGTCAAGCCAAGTCCTTTTAAAGTTGCACGTTGAGTCTCAGGACGACCGATTCCGCTTTTTATTTGCTGAACTTTAATTGTCTTATTAGCCATCTCTTATGCCTCCTCTTTTTCTGTCTTATTACCAGCAGCACTTTCTCTACGACTAACAATATCACCTACTTTTTTGCCTCTTTTTGCAGCAACTAATCTTGGTGAGTTAATTGCTAACAAAGCGTCAAAAGTAGCTTTAATCATGTTGTATGGGTTGTTTGATCCTAAAGATTTAGCAACCACGTCTTGCACTCCCAAAACTTCAAAAATTGCACGCATAGGACCGCCAGCAATAACTCCAGTACCGGCAGGAGCTGTTCTTAGAACTACTCTACCAGCACCAAAGCGACCTTGAATGTCATGGTGCAAAGTTCTACCCTCACGAAGAGGAATACGAACCATATTTTTCTTAGCTTCGTTAGTAGCTTTAGTAATAGCTTCAGGAACTTCTGCTGCTTTACCAGAACCATAACCAACACGACCTTTTTGGTCTCCAACTACTACTACAGCAGCAAAAGACATTGTTCGGCCACCTTTTACGGTTTTAGCTACACGGTTAATGTGAACCAATTTTTCAACTAGCTCATCTTTTTTCTCTGTTTTACGATGATCAACAGCTTGTTGTGCCATTTTTTTCTCTCCTAAAATTTCAAACCAGCTTCACGAGCTGCTTCGGCCAAAGCTCTAACGCGACCATGATAAACATAGCCTCCACGGTCAAAAACCACTTCGCTAACACCTGACTTAATAGCTCTTTGGGCTACGGTTTTACCAATAACACTAGCTGCCTCAACAGTTGCTGTTTTTTTAATGCTATCTCTAACTTCTTTATCCAAAGTAGATGCACATGCAACTGTAATACCTTTAATGTCGTCAATAACTTGCGCATAGATGTGCTTTCCGCTACGAAAAACTGAAAGTCTTAACTTTCCTTTTGCAGCATTTCTTAAAGCTGTTCTTACACGCTCTTGTCTTCTTTTAAACAATTTTCTTGGCGTATTCATTATTCATTCCTTACTTTTTCTTGCCTTCTTTACGGTGAACATATTCGCCAACATATCTAACACCTTTACCTTTATAAGGTTCTGGTTTTCTAAATTCACGAATTTCACTAGAAACTTGACCAACAAGTTGTTTATCAATTCCGAACACACTCAATTGTGTAGGAGATGTGCAAGTAATTTTAATGCCTTCAGGAGCATTAAAAATTATATCATGAGAATAACCTAATGATAAAACTAACTTATTTGTGCCTTCTACTCTTGCTTTGTAACCTACACCAATTAGCTCCAAGTTTTTAGTAAAACCGTTGCTAACACCCTCAACTATAGAAGCGATTTGGGCTTTGGTTGTTCCCCACAAAGATCTAGCTTGTTGTGATTGGCTCAATGGGCTAACCACAACTTTATTATCTTCTATTTTTGCAACAACTTGATCTTTGTCAAAAGTAAATGACAATTCACCAAGTTTTCCTTTAGCATTAACAACACTGTCATTAACAGTAACATTAACACCTTCTGGGATAATAACTGGATATTTTCCAACTCTAGACATACCAATTTCTCCCTAAAATACTTGACACAAAATTTCGCCGCTTACATTAGCTTTTCTGGCATCATGATCACTCATAACTCCTTGTGGAGTAGAGATAATAGAAATACCTAAGCCATTGTATACTCTTGGAAGATCTTTAACGCTTGAATAAACGCGACGACCTGGAGTAGATACACGGTAAATTTTTGTTATTACAGAAGCACCTTCATGATACTTCAATTGAATACGAAGATTGTCAATTCCAGCACTAACGTTATATCTTTCATAACCTAAGATATAGCCTTCATTTTTCAAAACTTCTAATACATTTTCACGCAAGCGAGAAGCAGGAGTAGTTACTTCCTTTTTCTTTGCTCTTTGTGCGTTTCTAATGCGTGTGAGCATATCGCCCAAAGGATCAGACATAGACATAATCTAACAACCTCCTACCAACTTGATTTAACTAAACCAGGGATCTCGCCAAAGCTAGCCATACGTCTTAATTCGTTACGACATAGCTTAAATTTGCGATAAACACCCCTAGAACGACCTGTGCTTTCACAACGATTCTTAACACGAACGCGTGAAGAACTACGTGGAAGCTCTGCTAATTTTAATACTTTTTCGAATCTTTCTTCTGGAGAAGTATTTTTATCTTTAATACTTCTTAGATTTTTGGATTCTTTTTAAGTTTCTGTTTACTGAACTCATTTTTGCCATTACAAAGTCTCCACTAATTTTTAATTGGCATGTTGAAACCTAACAACAAAGCTTTTGCTTCATCATTAGTTTTTGCAGTTGTACAAATAACAATATCCATACCTCTAACATTTTCAACCTTGTCATAGTTAATTTCTGGGAAGATAAGTTGTTCTTTAATACCAAAAGCAAAATTGCCTCTACCATCAAAATTCTTACCTTGAATACCATGAAAGTCTCTAATACGAGGCAAAGCAATGTTTACAAGTCTTTCTAAAAACTCATACATTTGTTGTCCACGCAAAGTTACTTTGCAACCAATTGGCATTTCTTCTCTTAGCTTAAATGTTGCAATAGATTTTCTAGCTTTTGTGATTACAGGTTTTTGACCTGCAATAAGAGCCATTTCTTCTACAGCGTTGTTCAATTTTTTCTTATCAAGTACGGCTTCGCCAATACCCATATTAAGAACAATTTTAGTCAATTTTGGAAGTTGATGTGGATTTGTATAACCAAATTTTTCCACAAGATCTTTCTTAATGACTTCATTGTATAATTTTTCAAAATTTGCCATAAGTATAATCCCTATTTATCAATTACTTCGTTAGACTTACGTGCAAAACGCACTTTACGTCCATCAACTTCCTTAAATCCAACCTTTGTTCCTTTGCCAGACTTAGCGTCAACAATAGCAACGTTAGAAACATTGATTGGGGCCTCTTTTGTAACAATACCACCAGCACTTGTTTGGCTTGGTTTAGTGTGTCTTTTAACTAAGTTAATACCACTAACAACCACTTTACCAGACTTTGGCATAGATTTTGTTACTTCACCAGTTTTTCCTTTGTCATCACCAGACAAAACAACAACTTTGTCACCTTTTTTAATTTTCATTTTAAGGTTCATTATAATACCTCCGGTGCTAATGAAATTATTTTCATAAATTTCTTTGCACGCAATTCTCTTGTTACTGGGCCAAAGATACGTGTTCCAATTGGCTCACCATCTTTGTTTACCAAAACTGCGGCGTTTTTATCAAATCTGATGACAGAGCCATCTTTACGTCTGATGTCACTAGCTGTTCTAACAATAACAGCTTTATGAACATCACCTTTTTTAACACGACCTTTTGGAAGTGCCGATTTAATAGAAACTACGATTACATCACCCACAGATGCGTGCATTCTCTTAGAACCACCAAGTACTTTTATGCACTGCACCTGACGGGCTCCTGAGTTATCTGCAACATCTAGGTTGGTTTGCATTTGTATCATTTTTTTATTCCTTCTATATTAGGCGTTATCTACTAACACAGTCCATGTTTTGGTTTTTGAATAAGGTTTAGATTCAATAATTCTAACCTCATCACCAATTTTGAACTGGTTATTTTCATCATGAGCCGAATATTTCTTACTCTTTTTGATGAATTTTTTGTAAACAGGGTGCATAACTTGACGTTCTACTTTTACAACTACAGTTTTTTCCTGTTTATCACTAACAACAACACCTTGAAGAATTCTTTTAGGCATAGTTTTTCTCCTAACTATTCTTCTTACGCTCGGTTAAAAGCGTGTTGATTTTTGCAATTTCGCGACGAACTTTGCGAATAACAGCTGTATTCTGCAATTGTCCAGTAGATTGTTGAACTCTTAGATTAAATTGCTCTTTTTTTGCATCAAGCAATTTAGCCTCTAATTGATCAACAGTCATACTACGAAGATCTTTAATTTTAGACATCTTGTACTACTCCTCGGTCAGAATTAAGACGTTTAACGAATTTAGTCTTGATTGGAAGTTTAGCTGCACCTAATGCAAAAGCAGAACGAGCTAATTCTTCGCTAACACCTTCAACTTCGAACAAAATACGACCTGGGTGAACCCTTGCGCACCAATATTCAACAGAACCTTTACCTTTACCCATACGAACTTCGGCAGGTTTGTCTGTTACTGGAACATCAGGGAATATTCTAATCCATACTCTTCCAGCTCTTTTCATTTCACGAGTAATCGCACGACGAGTCGCCTCAATTTGGCGAGCTGTAATACGCTCTGGTGACAAAGCCTTCAATCCATATGAACCGAAACATAGTTCCGTACCACCTTTAGCCATACCATGAATACGGCCTTTGAACTGCTTACGGAATTTTAATCTTTTTGGACTTAACATTTTATATAAACCTCAATTTCTACTTGTTCTCAGCCAACTTTTTGTCTTGTGCCATAGGATCATGAGACATAATCTCACCTTTATAGATCCATACTTTTATACCACAAGCACCATAAGTTGTATGAGCTGTTGAAGTTGCATAATCGATGTCAGCACGCAATGTGTGTAGAGGAACACGACCTTCACGGTAATGCTCAGTTCTAGCAATTTCTGCACCGCCAAGACGACCAGAACAGCTAACCTTAATACCCTCTGCACCCAAACGAATAGCTGACTGCATTACTCTTTTCATAGCTCTACGGAAAGCAACACGTCTTTCTAATTGTTGAGCTACACTATCAGCAACCAATTGTGCATCTAATTCTGGTTTTCTAACTTCCAAAATATTTAATTGGACTTCAGAACTTGTCAAATTTTGAATTTCTTTTCTCAAAACTTCAATATCTTGACCTTTTTTACCAATTACTACACCTGGTCTAGCTGAGTGAATTGTTACTCTTGCTTTTTTAGCAGGACGTTCAATAACGATTTTGCTAATTCCAGCTTGAGCTAATTTCTTTTTCAAGAATTTTTTAATTTTTACATCTTCGTGCAAGTTGTCAGCATAGCTTTCGCTATCTGCATACCAGCGAGAATCCCATGTACGGTTAATTCCCAAACGAAGACTTGTTGGATTTGCTTTTTGTCCCATCAACTTACTCCTGACGCTCGGTTACAACAATAGTAATATTGGAGAAAGGCTTCAATATTCTTGCCCCTCTACCGCGAGCTCTAGCGTGCATGCGTTTCATTACCAAACCTTTACCACAATAAGCTTCGCTTACATAAAGCTTATCAATATCTAACTGATGATTGTTTTCAGCGTTTGCAATCGCAGATTGCAACACTTTTAATACAGAACCAGCGATTCTCTTCTTAGAAAAAGTCAATTCTGCAATAGCTTTCTCAACAGCCAAACCTCTAATTGATGCGGCAACCAAATTAAGTTTTTGTGGACTAGTGCGCAAAGAGTGACAAACTGCTTGAGCTTGATTCTTTGCTAGTCTTCTTACGTCTTTAGACTGTCCCATAATTATTTACCTCTCTTAGATTTTTTATCTGCAGTATGGCCATAGTAAGTACGTGTTGGAGCAAATTCACCGAATTTGTGACCAACCATATCTTCTGTAACCAAGACTGGAATAAACTTATGACCATTGTGAACACCAAATGTTAAACCAATAAAAGTTGGCAACATTGTAGATCTACGAGACCAAATCTTAATAACTTCATTACGACCTGATGCTCTTGCAGTTTCTGCTTTTTTAAGAAGATAACCATCAACAAATGGTCCTTTCCATACTGAACGTGTCATTAGCTTATCTCCTTATTATTTCTTATTAGCATGACGAGATCTCATAATAAAGCGATCTGTCTTCTTGTTAGAACGAGTTTTTGCACCCTTAGTAGGTTTACCCCATGGAGTAACTGGATGACGTCCACCAGAAGTGCGACCTTCACCACCACCCATTGGATGATCAACTGGGTTCATAGCCACACCACGTGTAACAGGACGAAGTCCTAACCAACGTTTGCGACCAGCTTTACCTAAAGAAGTGTTTTGATTGTCTGGGTTAGAAACTGCACCAACAGTTGCCAAACATTCTTCACGAACTACTCTAAGCTCACTAGAACTCAATTTTAATTGTGCATAACCAGAGTCTTTACCCACCAATTGTGCAAAACAACCTGCAGAACGAACCAATTGTCCGCCTTTGCCTGCTCTTAGCTCAATATTGTGAATAATTGTGCCTACTGGCATATTTTTTAGAGGCATTGTATTACCTGGCTTAATATCTGCTTTATTTGCAGAAATCACTTTATCGCCAGCTTTCAATCTTTGAGGTGCCAAGATGTATGATTTTTGACCATCTTCATAGCTAATTAAAGCAATGAAAGAAGAACGGTTTGGATCATACTCAATTCTCTCAACAGTAGCCTCCATATCAAATTTATTACGTCTAAAGTCAATAATTCTAAGTTTGCGTTTGTGTCCGCCACCTTTTCTACGACTTGTAACATGTCCGTAATTATCACGCCCACCGGTCTTAGTAAGACCTATTGTCAAAGACTTTTCTGGAGCTCCTTTATAAAGCTCAGATCTATCAACTATAACAAGTTGACGAAGTCCTGGAGTTATGGGCTTAAATGTTTTTAACGCCATTTCTTATATTCCTGTTGTAACATCAATATTTTGACCATCAGCAAGTGTAACAACTGCTTTTTTGTAATCTGAGCGATTGCCCAAATGACCTCTAAACCTTTTTACCTTACCAGACTGACATATAGTATTTACCTTAGTAACTTTTACGTTGAATATAGATTCAACAGCTACCTTGATATCACTTTTTGTTGCATCTATTGCTACACGAAAAACAACTTTTCCAGCATCAGAAGACAACATAGACTTTTCTGTAATAACTGGGCGAACCAATGTATCATACATTTTTGCAGTTATATTGTTTTTTGCAGTTTTACTCATACTAGTCTCTCCTCTAAACAACTAACAGCTTCTTTAGTCAATACCAATTTGTCTTTTTTCAAGATGTCATAAACATTAGCACCAATAGATGGCAAAACATCTATGCCAATAATATTTCTTGAAGCCAATGCAAAATTAATATCCACCTCTTTACCATCAATAAACAAGCATTTCTCATATCCACAAACTGCCAATTTAGCTTTCAAATCTTGAGTTTTTGGAGAAGATAATTTTAGTTCATCAATAATAACAAGGTTACCCTCTTTTGCTTTTGCAGAAAGGGCTGTTTTCAAACCAAGTTTTCTAAACTTTTTAGTCAAATCATGTGAATGATCACGTACAACTGGACCAAACACGATTCCACCTTTTCTAAATTGCGACCCTTTACGAGAACCTTGACGAGCACGACCGCCACCTTTTTGGTTAAAAGGCTTAGAAGGTGTCAAAGCCACTTCAGAGCGACCTTTAGTTTTGTGTGTGCCAGCTTGTCTTCTGGCTAGTTGCCATCTAACAACTCTTTGCAAAATGTCTGCTCTAACTTCCAAACCAAAGATTGATTCGTTAAGCTCAATTGAGCCAACATTTTTATTATCTAAATTTAAGATGTCCTGTTTCATAACTTTCTATCCTTTATCTTATGCATTATCAGCTGAGGCTTGTTCAGCCACTTCAGCTCTAACTGCAACAGGTTCATCAACTTTTTTCAAACCAGCAGGTGTTGGCAATGCAACTTTTGCAGGTCTTTTTACAGCATCAGTAACACGAACCCAAGCGTTTTCAGCACCTGGAACGCCACCTTTTACCATAATCAAGCCTCTATCAGCATCAACAGCAACAACTTTTAGGTTTTGAACAGTAACTCTTCTGTCACCCATGTGTCCTGCCATTTTTTTGCCCTTAAACACTCTACCTGGATCTTGGTTTTGACCAGTAGAACCATGCGCTCTATGAGATATAGAAACACCGTGAGAAGCCTCCATACCAGCAAAATTATGACGTTTCATTGCACCAGCAAAACCTTTACCGATCGATGTTGCACAAACGTCAACATGCTGACCAACAACAAAATGTTCTACTGACAATTCATTACCAATTTCTAGCAAGCAATCTTCAGAAACTCTGAATTCACTTACTTTCTTTTTAGGTTCTACATTAACCTTTGCAAAATGTCCTTTTAGTGGTTTTGAAACATTTTTTGCTTTTACAGCGCCTGTTCCTAATTGAACAGCTGTATAACCATCTCTGTCTTGAGTTCTAACGTCAACAACAACCAAGCCGTCAACTGCCAAAACTGTAACAGGAACATGAGCTCCATTTGCTTCAAAAATACGAGACATTCCTAGCTTTTTTGCGATTAAACCAGTACGCATTATATTTTTCCTTTTCAATTGGTTGACCAGCCTTATTTCACTCTAGCCAACTTTGCTTTATTATAGTTTGATTTCTACATTCACACCAGCTGCCAAATCTAATTTCATTAGAGCGTCAACTGTTTGTGGAGTAGGATTTACAATATCAAGAAGTCTTTTGTGAGTTCTAATTTCGAACTGTTCACGAGATTTTTTATCTACGTGAGGAGAACGGTTAACCGTAAACTTCTCAATTCTTGTTGGAAGAGGAATTGGACCTCTAACATCTGCCCCTGTTCTTTTTGCTGTATGCACGATTTCTTTAGTAGACAAATCTAGCAAACGATGCTCAAAAGCTTTAAGGCGAATTCTTATATTTTGTGTATCCATCTTTAAAATACTTTTCCTATAACTAGAGGGCACAGATTCGCATAATGCAACTAGTGCCATCTAAAAAATTAACTTAACGCAAACATAGTGTTTCCAGTAGCTTGCGGGATATTTCATATTACAGCAGAAAGCAAATTTTTGACCTACTTTCCACTAAACGTGAGCTTCTTGTAACATATACCAACCAATATTGCAAGCAAAAAAACCGCTATTTTTCACTTTTTTTTCTAAATTCTCAAATCCTTATAGCGATTCTGCTTGAGTCATATTTTAGCCACTCACTAGACAAAAAAAGAATCCAAAAAAACGCGATTTTCTTTACCTTATCTTAACTTTATACAAAAAAATATCTCGCTAACTGAATCAATCCAACAACAACAAAAAAAAGAGGGACAAAATCCCTCTTTTTTTTATAAAAACAACTACCATAATTGTTACGTATTTTTGCTAAAATATGCTTGTTTTTTCTACACATTAAACAAAAAATTCATCATATCGCCGTCTTGAACCACATATTCTTTGCCTTCAGAACGCATTTTTCCAGCTTCTTTGCAAGCCTGCTCTCCTCCATATTTTACAAAATCTTCATAAGCAATTGTTTCTGCTCTAATAAAGCCTTTTTCAAAATCTGTGTGGATTACACCCGCACATTGCGGAGCTTTGTAGCCTTTTAAGAAGGTCCAGGCTCTAACCTCTTTTACACCTGCGGTAAAATAAGTTCTCAAGCCCAAAAGCTCATAACCAGCTCTAATGATTTTTGCCAAGCCTGTTTCTACAAGTCCCAAAGATTCTAAGAACTCTTGTTTTTCTTCATGGCTATCCAATTGTGCTACTTCCGATTCTATTGCTGCCGAGATTATTACCGACTGAGCATTTTCATCTTTTGCTTTTTGCGCCACCAACGCAGAAAAACTATTGCCATCTGCCGCACTATTCTCATCAACATTGCACACATACAAAACTGGTTTTGATGTAAGCAATTGCATCATCATATATTCTTTATAAGCATCTTTATTTTTTTCATCTGGACAAGCAGTTCTTGCAGGTTTGCCATCTCTTAAAGCTTCTAAAATAGGCTCCATAACCTCTAGTCGCAGCTTTGACTCCTTATCACCAGTTTTTGCCTTCTTCGCTGTTTGCACATACCTTTTTTCCAAAGATTCTAAATCAGCAATCATCAATTCTGTTTCTACAATCTCAGCATCTCTAATTGGGTCTATTCCGCCCTCAACATGAGTAATATTGTCATCTTCAAAACAGCGCAAAACATGAATAATTGCGTCAACTTCTCTAATATTTGCCAAGAACTGATTACCCAAGCCCTCGCCTTTAGAGGCTCCTTTTACCAAACCAGCAATGTCAACAAACTCCAAATAAGTAGGCACCCAAGCCTTTGGCTTAACAATCTCTACTAACTTATTTAACCTATTATCAGGAACAGCCACACGCCCTGTGTTAGGCTCTATTGTGCAAAACGGAAAATTTGCTGCTTGAGCGGCAATAGTTTGCGTCAAAGCATTAAACAAAGTAGATTTTCCAACATTTGGCAATCCAACAATACCACAATTAAATCCCATAACTTTCT
>CAYJKS010000005.1:0-7568 GCA_964370705.1 uncultured Azospirillaceae bacterium | reverse complement strand
GCCTCTTGTTTTGAAAACCTAGATAAAACATGGTTAGCAACCTCTGCCTTTGCACCTTTAGGATACCCAACCCCGATTCTAATACGATTATAACCATTAGAAATTTGAGAATCTATAGATTTTAGCCCATTATGCCCACCAGCACCACCGCCAATTTTTGCCTTTATTTGCCCAATGCTTAGATCAATGTCATCATGAATCACAATTATATTAGAAGGCAAAATCTTATAAAAAAATGCCGCCTTAACAACGCTGTTGCCAGATAGGTTCATATAAGTTTGTGGTTTTAGCAAAAAAACTTTTTCTCCAGCAATTTTGCCCTCAGCAAATTGCCCCAAAAATTTATCCTTAAAAGCTCCAAATCCATATTTAGCTGCAATCTCATCGACTGCCACAAACCCAATATTATGACGGGTAGCTTCATACTGTGCACCTGGATTCCCCAAACCTACAATCAAATACATCTTATCTCTCAACAAAAAACAAAAGGGCTAGGGTAAAATACCACAAGCCCTTTTAACTAAAAAATTATTTAAGAAAAACTATTTTCTTAAAAAATCAACATGCTGTGGACAATCTTTCACTGGGTGAAATTGCACATCTTGACAAGTAACTTTGTGTGTTTTTCCGTCAACAACAACGTCAATTTCAGCATCATAAAAACCAACCATATCAAGAGCTTTTTCTAGCTCAACAGGGTGCAAGCTAACCATTAATGGTTCTTGTTTTCCACCATAAATCACGGCTGGAACACGTCCTTCACGACGACATGCACGAGCTGCCCCCTTACCTGCTATCTCACGCTTTTGCGCATTAAATGTAATATCTGCCATTTAAAAAATCCTTTTATAAAATTAAACACACTAATCAAACCTCCAGGGGTGTTCGACTAGCAAATTCGCTTATACATCTTAATTTTTATTTTTGCAAGCGTTTTTTAAAATTAGAAAGGAGCAGTCTTGAACCTCAAGACCACTCCTTTTTTTTAACACTCTTTTGCAGGGATAAAGCAAAGAACCTTAAAGTATACGCCAGATGATACAAAGTAGCTTTCTCCTTCTTTTGCAGAATCAGGAGCTCCATAAACAAAAGCCATTTCATCGTATTGCGTGCCATCTTTATCACTTACCTCAGCAATCCAACAATGACCATTTTTGTAACGCAACACAGCCACAATATCACCAATGCCAACATGAAGAGACATCATATTATAGCAAAACGTTCTCACGCATTCAATCTCTTCTCCTATTTCCACGTCCGTGATTGGCTCACTTTCTTCATTTTCCAAATAGCCAAAATCCCCGTCATCCGAAATAACAAATACCTCTGTTGTTGTCTTAAACACAACTTTTACATTAGAAGTAAATTTGGGAGCAAAAACACTCTCTAAAAGCCCACATAGAGCTTTTTTGAACTTTTTAATCATTTTTTCTGTTTTAATAATTCATACTATTCTTTTAATAACTTTCAAAGATTTTATCAAAAGAAACCATCTTTTATAATTTTATATCTATATGTAACTCTCGACACTTTAGCAAATATGGGCTTTTTTATCAAGCGTTTTTTTGCTCTAGAACTTTCCTGTTTAGATAAATCTGTTTTTATGATAAATATAAAATCCAAAAGGCAGGCAAAAAATTGATTCTATTTAATCGAGAAAAGCTCTAATAAAAAAGGATTGCAAATCGCAATCCTTTTTTATTTATATTAACTATCTAAGATTATTCCAATTCTTCTAGAATCTCTTTACAATATTTCTTAAGACTTGGGTTTCTCATTATTGACAATTTAATATTAGATTTTGCCAGCTCTTCATTAGTTCCACAATCAAATCTAATTGTATCACAAACAACACCCGTTAGCTTTTCTCCTCTTAGTGCAAGAAGTCCTTGAGCGTCTGCCAAGTTAATTTCGCCGTTTGTGCCTTTTTTAACCTCTGGCAAAATATCCAAAATCTTGTTTGGTAAAATGTATGGACCAAAGCTTGCAAAATCTGAAGGAATAGCATCTGCTGGAGGTTTCTCCATTTTGCTTTTTGCTCTAACAACCTTTCCTTCTTGGCTAATAACTTCTGCCAAAACTCCGTATCTTGTCAAAACTTCTCTAGGCAAGCGAGCAACATTTTCTACCATACCGCCTTCTTTTTCATAAACCTCTAAAAGCTGAGCCAAAACCCCTTTTCCGCCTTTTTGTGGAATATAAACATCATCTACCCACATAACCACAAAATCTCTATCACCAATAATTTCTTTTGCCATCAAAACTGCATGACCATTACCTTTAGGCTCGCTTTGCTCCGCAAAACTAAAAGTCATTCCATCAGGAATAATATTTTTAACCAAAGCCAATAAGTCATCTTTGCCACCCCTTGCTAAGTTAGCTTCCAACTCTTTGTTTGGGGTATAATAATTCTGATATAGTTCCTGACAAGAAGGAGTGCTATATATAAACACAATTTCTTTAATCCCAATTTCTTTACACGCATCAACTGCATATTGAATAATCGGAAGACTATCTAAAGTCAAAAAGCCTTTATGCAAAACTTTTGTTGTTGGCAAATTTCTAGTAGAAAGCCCTGCCACAGGCAAAACACATACTTCTGGTTTTTTTTGCATCAAATTCTCCAAATAATAAAATTTAACAATGGCAACAATCTACCACAAAAAAACGCTTCTACAAGCACAATCTATTAATTATAACAAAAAAAGAACGCAACTGCACAAATAAAAAAGACTTGCATTGCAAGCCTTTTTTATTTGAGTATTTCAAAAAAATTTATCTTCTAAGAACAGATCCGCTAACTGTTGTTGCTTCTCTTCCTTCGGGCAGAGCTATTATGTTTAGCTTGCCGTCTTTTATCTTATTATCTTCAGAAAAATCCAAAACAACAACTTCGTCATTTTCTACTTCTTCTTCAACTCTTTCAATATCGTCAAGGTTTCTAATAATTTCTACAGTTTTTCCGCTAGAAGTAGAGATTTGACCAATATTTTCTTCTATTTTTCTTTCTACTTCTGCTTCACGAAGTTTTTGAGCATAAGCATCTTCTTCTTTTTTAACAACTTCTGCCAAATACTCCTTCATATTACTAAGTAACGCTTTTGCTCTTGCAAGCTCATAGCTAATACTTTGATAATCTACTACAAAATTTGCAGAAACTCTTTCTAGCACCTCTACATCAGATGTTGTCTGAATTTGACTATTTTCATTAGCAACAAGCCCATTAATTTCATCAATCTTTAGTAACATTGCCTCAAATTGCTTTTTCCATTCTGCAATTTTTTCGTCAGCCTCTACCAAATATTTGCTGTCTGTTGCCGCTAGTCTTTGATTACTTTCTCTATAAAAGTTCATCCACTCAGGCATCAATGGTTTAGATTCGTTATAAGCACTATATATATTATTATAGCTTTGGTTAACTCTTAGCTTAACATCTCTTGCATGAGTTCTTTTTAATGCCAATTCAATACTGACAATTTTTTTAGACACATCATCATTTTCTTTGTTTAGCTCTGCAATCAACTCATCGGTTATATTAACAACCTTTGCTTGAGCCTGCACTTTTAACACCAAGGCTTTAGCCTCGTTTATCAAAGCCTCAACATCTTGATAATCTTCTTTTACGCCCTCATCTTGGGTTAAAGAAGATTGATACTTTAGATTAACCAACAAAACATTGTCTATCTCGTTTGCAAAATCATCTGCTTGATCTTGAATATCTTCCATTTGCAATCTATATTTTTCTAGTTTGGCCTGCTCTTTAGCTTTTGCTTCTTTTGCAACCTCTTCCCAATAGCTGTCATAAACTTTTTCTGCCTCGCTAACGTCAACACTAAGCATCGGCGCATTTATATCTCCATCTAAAGAAAAACTAACAGATTCAACCTTTGCACCAGCAGGAAACATTATTTTCATAGCTGAGCTAGCTGGCCAAGTTTTTAGAGTACCGTCATACGCAACATCACCTATGGTTTATTTTTTATTAAATACAGCATCTAACAAAAAAGCACCATTTGTTATTTTGGCTTCTCCACCAAAACGATTAAATCCTGTGATTCCACTAGATAGGTTTTGCTCAACAACTCCTTTTAGCCCATTTGCCACATCTCTAGTTTCTAGGTCCATTGCTATAGCTTCAATATTCCACCCCTTAAACACTGGATTTGTAACATCAAATTTTAGCAAGCCCGAAACATCATTCACAAAAGCCTCTTGTGAAGTTGCTTGAGTTATAAAGTTAAAGCTGCCAGTTGCCTTACCTGCAGTAAAACCATATCCTCTACCACTCCATATATCTTTGTTAATATCTACTTCCTTAAAGTTTATCAAGCCACTAACTTTTGCATCTAGCGGAATATTTAGTTCAAGATTACCATCAACAAATCCGTTGCCAACTTCTCCTGTTAATTTAGAGATTTTCAAAATATTATCACTAAGCAAAATATTTAGCATCGCATTTTTTAGGGAGTAATTATTTAGAGCCAAGTCTGCCACATTTAACCTAGCTTGCATATCCCAATTATTTAGCCAATCATAATTTATTTTCCCGCTATTTAGGCTTGGTCTAGCAATAAATATTGCCTCATTTTCTTTGCTCATAAAATTAAGAGCTGGGTCTTCTTCGCTAGCATAAAAGAACTTTTGAAGCTCAAATTTATTTGCTTTTAAATCTGCTTCCAAAATATTACGTTCGCCTTGTTTTTTATAAAGCATACTACCACTAAAACTATTTGCACCAACATTTGCCATAATATTCTTTAATACCATAGCATCTAAATGCCCCTTTAGTTCCGCAGATGCTTTTAGCAGTCCCAGTGGATATTTAGGAGAATACACTACTCCCAATCTGTTAACAAACTTTACAAAGTCTGGAACGTCTACGCCCATTTTACCTGCAAAATTATATATCCCATTTTGGCTTTTTATTAAGCCATTATAAACCAATTTAGCATCGTCTAATTTAGATGCGCTTTTAATAACAAATTGCGCTAATGTGCCATTGATTATGCCCTTTGACTCAAAACTACTAAATTTTTCTAACCCTGTTTTTGTATTAGGTGGATAGAACTTGCTAACAAAACCTGCAATATCTTGGGTTATAAAATCATAATCAACATTTGCCAAACTAAGAGTTTTGCCAAATCCACTAACATCGCCTTTTAGCACCAAATCAGAGTCTGCAAAATCGTTCACATTTAGATAATCCAAAGTAAGTATGCCGTTTTTGAGTTTTCCTTCAGATTCTAAAGTGCCAAAATCTATACCTGCAAATTTTCCGCCAGCCAAATTATATCTATATTGAAGATTAAGATTATTTAATCCACCCAATTTAGCAAAATAGTGACTAACCTTATTGTGCAATTGAGGCATAACTGCATCTTCTGGCATTTTAGGCACATACTTGTCAAAATCAATCCTGTCGCTACTCAATATTGCAAAAAAGCTTGTATTATCACCTCTAACAATGCCAAGTCTTCCGCTTGATGCAATATTGTCAACCACAAGAGAAAAAGGCTCTAACTTAACTGTGTCTAATGTTCCAGAAACAACTGTATTAACTGAGGCAACCTTAAAAACATTATCAGACACGGGCTTTAGGTCAAAATTAAGCCATTTAGCAACCTTAGCAAAATTATTTGTATTAGCAGATGTTGCAAAATTATAGTTAAGCTCTTTTTCTACACTTTCTATCTTACCAGAAGCCTTAAAGTTTGTGTCTTCTGGCAAAACAGCACTAAAATTACGCACATCAAAAACATTATTCATATAGTCAAAGCTAAAATCCAAATCTCTGATTGTGCCTAATTTATACGTTGTTTTTAGTGCCTTAACGTCACCAATAATATCAAAATCATGCTCAGGGATATATTCTTTGCCCTCATATTTGGCAATAAAATCTTGTAACAAATCAACAAAAGGCTCTAATTCTAGCTCTGTCATATTAAAAGCCACATCTACTTTTGTTCGATTCGATACATCTTCTCCAATGGCTACCTCTTGTCTAGGAATAAGCATATTACCCGATCCAGCAGTTTTACCATATTTGACCACAATATTAAACAAGCCAACTTCTTGCTTGTCGGTTTTAACATCCAAAGAAACTGCTGTTGGATACTCATATTTTTCTGACAAATTCATCCCATTAAAATTAGAATTAATAAAATTAATTGGATTCGTTGACTCAAAAACCAAATTACCATTTAGTGCATAATTTTTTAACAATCCTGTGCCATCAAAACGCACATAGCTTTCTGATTGAGGATGACTCATAACTGCATTAATAGATGTTGCAAAGGCCCCTGCAAAAGAACCCAAAGAAACAGCAAAACCACAAGGAGAGCCATTTTTCTCATAGCTTCCTTCAATACGATAAGGCCCAAACAAAGCATCAGCAATAATTTCTGCATTTAGATTCTTTAGAGTAGAAGAAACATTATAATTGCTTGCAACAATATTAACCCTTGCATTTTCAACAATAAGGCTATCTAGACTAACACTCACATTTTCTAAATTTATTTTTTCTTGCACAGCAACATCAGACTGCCAATTAAGCTGACCTTTATCGTCAAAAACAAAAAACACTTGTGGTTCTAAGATATTCATTTTCTCAACATTAAATGTGGAGCCAAAGATCAAAGACTTAATAGAGAGCTGAGCCACTAATTTTTTGATATTTACTAGCATAACTTTGTCTTCTGAGTTATCACTATATACCTCAATATTAGATGCCTCCAAATATGGTGATGGAAAAATGTTAAACAAAACTTTACCCTTAAACACCACTTCTTTTCCAGTTGCTTGCGAGAACTGTTGAGATATTTTATCTTTATGCAAATTCCAATCAATTGAGTTCACATAAAAGGTTAAGCCAACAACACTGGCAATTAGCAAAAAGACAACAACTAATATAATTTTTTTCCACATATTTACTTCCTCAAGTCTTACTTCAAAAACACAAAAACTAAAAATAATCTTTGCTAAAAAAATATTCATAGCATAATATATCCATATATTGATTAATAAAATACATAAGGTCAAGTAATAACATGGAAAAAAAAGACGAACTACTCACTTTTGCACAAAAATCTATGAAAAATGCCTACTCCCCATACTCAAAATTCAAAGTTGGGGCAGCAATTTTATCTAATGACGGCAAAATTTATTCTGGTTGCAATGTCGAAAACATAGCTTTTCCATCTGGAAGTTGTGCAGAACAAGGAGCAATATCTGCAATGATAAACGGTGGCGGCACCAAAATTGTTGCACTTTTAGTTATTGCAGATTCTCAAAGCCTTATCACTCCTTGTGGTAATTGCTTGCAAAAAATTAGCGAATTTGCCGATAAAGATACCCCCATATACCTAGCCAACACGTCTGGAATACAAAAGCAACTAAAGCTGCAAGAGCTTATGCCAAATGCTTTTAAGGAGTTTTGAAATGATAGATTTTGAAGAAATAAAATCAAAAATCGGTAACTATAAGCCACAAACTGCCATAATTTTAGGCTCAGGCTTAGCAAGCATTGCCGATTCGATTTCAAATCCAATTATTATTGAATACAAAGATAT
>CAYJKS010000004.1:0-20015 GCA_964370705.1 uncultured Azospirillaceae bacterium | reverse complement strand
CACGCAAATAATCTGCCTTTAACTCAGCATTTTCTTCTTGTAGTTTTTGCAATACTTCAAAGCTCAAAGCATCTTCTTTATTTTCAGTTTGTTCAGATTCTATCCCAGCTTTACTTTGCTCATTATTATTTTCTAATTCTTCATTTGTGGTTTGAGCAACATCATCTAATATTTCTTCTACTTGTTCTTCTATTTTAGTTGCTTTTTTATCACCAAGCTTCATTTTTACCTCTTTAATTTTTTATAAAATATAATATATTCGTTAATAAGAATTTAGTTATTAAACACAAACAAGTCAAGTATATAAGTTTCTATTGCCTTTTAAATTTTGCACGCTAAAATAACTTATCGATTATTTTGAATACCAAAGGAACAAAAATGAGCTCAATAAAAGCAACAAAAACATACAAAATGCTACCAAAAAGCTTTAATAAAAAGAAAAAACCAATATCTTATGGTATTACAAAAAGCCCCAATTTATCAGAAATCCAAAGCCTTGGACGTAAGCAATGCTCTGGCAAAGATACTTGGCCAGAAATTAGCAAAATAAACGCTTGGATGGTTACGGCTGAGACCTCTTCTTTTATGAAGCTTGGTGGGCTTGGTATGGTTGCGGCCGAATTGCCAGAGGTTTTTAATCAAACTTTTAATAAAAATGACGAAAAATTGTCAATTATAACCCCGCTTTATATGGGCTCAACAGGCAAAAAAAAGGCGTGGATAGAAGACGACATTTATCACGGAACAGAAAAAAACTCTATAAATATTCAAAAAATCAAAACAATTGTTGTGCCCTTTTTGGCCAACTTTGATCACTTGACCAAACATTATGTAGATGTTCATATCGGTAGGTTTGAAAATACTGACTATATCTTCCTACAAAATGAGACGTTTTTTTCTATTGATCCACACCCACAAAACAGCCCTGCACAAGACGGTTGTTATGTACTAAATAACTTTAATATAAACGAGGTAGAAAGATTTGCTTTCTTCTCTAAAGCCGTCTATATTTTGCTCAAAGATTTGCTAGAAAAACCAAGCAAAAAAATATCTACCCCTAACGTTTTGCTTGCCAATGATTGGCATAGCGGCGCAATCTCTGGCTTAACCAAATATCTTACTCTTGCACAACAAGAAGCTAACAGGATTGATGAAGAGCTTGCAACTTCTCTAAAAAATATTCCTGTTATTCATATTGCCCACCACTTAGGTTATCAGGGCTGGGATTATAAAAACACTGCAAAGATTCTCAATTCACTATATGAGGACTTGGCAACAACCGTGTTCAAAAATGCTAAGGCAGTCAAAAACACCAACCCAAGAACAAGCAACACACTCATAGTTTCTGACTGCTATAATCAGGCTTCTTGTGGGTTTCATCTTGCAGATAGAGTTGTTACTGTTTCTAAGAACTACATGGAAGAAGTCTCCAAAGAACTAGATTTTGGACTAGATTTTAGAGATATCCTAAAAACCAGAAAAGATTTACGCAACTTCTTTGGCATCATCAATGGTTATGACAAAAACCTTATCTCACCAAATAAAGCAAAAATAGAATCTATAAATGAGAGATTTGCTCCCTTTAAGTTTGATTTTTATGATGAAAAAAATCTTGCAATTAAGGCCCAAAACAAAAAAGAGTTCTTAAAACTTATCTCTAAAATTTCTTCAGATGAAACTTTTTGCAACCAAATTGTTCCAACCATAGACACATACAATTTTGCAGATATTGCCAAATCTGTAAAAGATATAACAAAAACTCCAATTATCTGTGCAACTAGCCGTTTGGTTGAGCAAAAAGGATACGACATTGCTATAACCTCAATTTTAGACCTTGCCAATAAGTTTGATGATTATAAGGGCTTAGAAGCACCAATATTTATTTTAGGCGGCGCAGGTAGTAGCGAATATTTTAAGGAGTTAACTGCCATAAAAGACAAAATCGATGAACGTTATCCTCAGTGCGGAGAAAGAGTTTTCTTATTTAGAGGATACAGCGATTCGTTTGCCTATATTGTTCAGCTTGTCTCAGACTTTTATATGATGCCATCAAGATTTGAGCCTTGTGGGTTAACACAAATGGAGGCAATGGCAAAGGGAACAATACCTATTGCTATGTCTACGGGAGGATTAGTAGACACAATAGACGATGGTGTTGATGGCTTTAGAACAGAGGCATTTTTCTCTGCAAAAAATCGCAGGGTATATGGCACAAACCTTGCCGCCCAAACTCTCAAAAACAACATAAACGCTTATACTCAAGCTACCTATAACGCCTTGCAAACTTTTTATAACCAGCCTCAAAAAATTGCCGAGATGAGAGCAAATGCAATGAAAAAAGATTTTAGTTGGGACGTAGAAAACGGTAGTATATATAAATATTATCAGTTACTAAAAACAGGACATATCTAAGTATGTATTAGGAGATAACACATGACCGACAGCTCAGTTGCCAAACAAATTGCCACCAAATGGAAGAGAAAAAAAGGCTCTTTAATTATGGCATTGCACGAAGTGCAAGAATTAAAAGGGTTTATTCCGTGGGAAGATGCATCAGAAATCGCAATAGAGATGAATATTCCTATTGCAAGAGTTTATGAAGTTTTGACTTTTTATAGCTTTTTTAAGCTAGAATCTCCTGGAGATGTTGTAATTTCTGTCTGCACAGGCACAGCCTGCTACCTAAAAGGCAATGACGGGGTTTTAGAAAAGTTTAAGCAAGTTCTAAAAATTAATGAGGGAGAAAGCACTCCAGATAAAATTTTTCATCTACAATCTGTTCGTTGTGTTGGCTGTTGTGGCTTAGCTCCCGTAATTGTTGTAAACGGCAAGACTTATGGAAGAGTGGGCGTTGATGATGTTAGAAACATTGTTAACGAATGGCGTGAACAAATAAGACAAAAGCGAGGAGAGTAAGATTATGGATAATATGTCTGAAATTGATAAAAGATTTGATATTGGCGAAATCGCAAAAAACAAAACAATTGAACTCAACAAATTTGATTGCAACATCTATTGTTGTCACTCAACAGGTTGCAAATCTTCTGGTGGCGACAGCATTATTGAGTTTATGCAAACATCCATTATAGAACAAAACCTCCAAGACCGTGTTAGGGTAGTTTCTGCTGGTTGTAGGGGACTTTGTGCAGAAGGTCCATTAGTTAGAGTAGAGATAAAAGGACAGCCCGATGTTTTATATAAAAAAATTGAGCCAATCGTTTCTCGCATAATCATCTCTGATCACGTTGCTCCTGCACTTAAACTAAAAAAAGGAGAAGAATTTGTTTTGCCCAAATTCCTAAAAAAACTACAGCTTTCTCTTGACTTGCCATTTTTTACAAAGCAAGAAAAAGTTGTGCTAAAAATGGCAGGACATATCGACCCAGAAGACATTGGCGAATATATTTCTCAAGGGGGTTATTTAGGGTTACAAAAATCTCTCAAAAATATGACTCCTCAGCAAGTTGTTGAAGAGGTTAAGAACTCAGGATTAAGAGGACGTGGAGGCGCAGGTTTTTCTACTGGCATGAAGTGGGAGCTTGCTGCCCAAACACCTACTGTTGACACCAAATATATTATTTGCAATGGCGATGAAGGCGACCCTGGTGCATATATGGATAGAAGTGTGCTAGAGTCTAATCCTCACGCTGTTATTGAGGGTATGATGATTGCAGCTTATGCAATTAATGCCACAGACGGAATTTTTTATATCAGAGCAGAATATCCTTTGGCTATAGAAAGAATAGAAAAAGCCATAAAAGCTTGCAAAAAAACAAGATTACTTGGCAAAAACATTATGGGAACAGATTTTAGTTTTAATATTGAGGTTAGACTTGGAGCTGGAGCGTTTGTTTGTGGTGAAGAAACTGCACTTATCCACTCAATAGAGGGCTCAAGAGGCACGCCAAGACCTCGTCCACCATACCCAACCCAAAAAGGCTTATGGGAAAAACCTAGCTGCATTAACAATGTAGAAACCTTAGCAAACATTCCCTCAATTTTGCTAAAAGGAGCAAGTTGGTTTAGCTCTTTTGGCACATCTAGTTCCAAAGGCACCAAAGTTTTTGCCCTAACTGGACAAGTAGAGCATTCTGGATTAATTGAAGTCCCAATGGGAACAACCATAGAAGAGATTGTAAACGAGATTGGCGGCGGCGTTCCTGATGACAAAAAACTAAAAGCAGTTCAAACAGGTGGGCCTTCTGGCGGAGTAATACCGCTTCATCATCTTAACTTGCCTGTTTGTTACGAAGAGCTTAAAAAAGTTGGCTCAATTATGGGTTCTGGCGGTATGATTGTTATGGACGAGACTTCCGACATGGTAAATATTGCAAAATTTTATTTAGAGTTTACGGTAGAAGAATCTTGTGGAAAATGTGCTCCATGTCGAATTGGGGGTAAGCAGCTTTTGCTTCTTTTAGAAAAAATTAGTAGCGGAGCAGGCACAAATGAAGATATTGAACAACTCAAAAAAATATCTAAAGCAATGCAAAAAGCCTCTTTATGTGGACTAGGACAAACAGCCCCTAACCCAGTGCTTTCTACTTTGCAATTTTTCTTAAATGAATATGAAGCCAAAATCAAAAAAAGCCCAAAAAAATAGTGGAGAAAAACTATGGTAAAACTAAAAATAGATAATTATAATGTAGAAGTTCCAGCAAAAACAACCATTCTAAACGCTGCCAGAGCTGCACATATAGAAATCCCCACTCTTTGCAAACACCCAGACGTAAACCCAAGTGCTGGCTGTGGACTTTGTATTGTAAAGCTAAATGGGCGTATTGTTCGTTCATGTTGCACAGAAGTAGAAGAAAATATGGAAATTGTAACCTCCGACCCTGAGTTAGTAGAAGTCAGAAGAGAGGTGCTAAAACTAATTTTGAGCAACCACCCCAACTCTTGCCTTAGCTGCATTAGATCTGGACATTGCGAACTACAAGATATTTCTAATACCTTTGGCATTAGAGAAACCAAGCTCCCATCTTTGTGCAAGTCTATGCCCATAGATGACTCTACTAAAGCTCTAGTCTTAGACCCAGAAAAATGTATTTTATGTGGTAGATGTGTTGAGGTATGCCAAAATCAACAAGATGTTTGGGCCTTGAGTTATAGACACCGAGGCTTAGCAACACAAATAGGTGCAGCTAATGATATGTCTTTGGCAGACAGTCCTTGTATCAAATGCGGACAATGCTCTGCTCATTGCCCAACTGGTGCAATTGTTGAGTATGATGAAACCGAAAAAGTATGGGATATGCTCAACGACAAAGATTTATATACTATTGTTCAAATTGCACCAGCTGTTAGAGTTTCTATTGGTGAAGAATTCGGCTTTGATTGTGGCGAGAACTTAACTGGCAAAACTTATGCATCTTTACGCAGAATTGGTTTTGACAAGGTTTTTGACACAAACTTTGGTGCAGATTTAACCATTATAGAAGAAGCTAACGAGTTTGTTAGCAGGTTTACTACAAATCCCGAGAGCTTGCCTATGTTTACGTCTTGTTGCCCAGCTTGGGTCGACTTGTTAGAAAAAAGACATCAAGATATTATCTCTCATTTTTCTACATGCAAATCTCCGCAATCAATGATTGGCGCTTTGGCAAAAACTTATTATGCAGAAAAAGCTGGCATTGACCCTGCCAAAATTAGAGTCGTATCTATAATGCCTTGCACCGCAAAAAAATGGGAAATTGTTAGAAGCGAAGAAATGTCATCGTCAGGATTCCAAGATGTTGACGTGTCTTTAACCACAAGAGAGCTTGCCAGAATGCTAAAACAAGCTGGTGTAGACTTTAGAAATATCAAAGAAGAAGAAGCAGACAATCCACTAGGAGAATACTCTGGAGCAGGAACAATTTTTGGAGCAACAGGTGGGGTAATGACTGCGGCACTTCGCACAGCATATTTTTATATTACTGGACAAGAACTAGGAGAGCTAAATTTTAAAGAAATTAGCGGCCTAGAGGGCGTTAAAGAAGCAACCATAAAAATAAATGACATTGACCTAAAAATTGCTGTTGCGCACGGAATAAACAATGTAGAAGGAATTGTTCAGCAAATAAAAGATGCCAAAGCAAGCAATGAACCAGTCCCTTATCATTTTATTGAAGTAATGGCGTGCAAAGGTGGTTGTATTGCAGGTGGCGGGCAACCGCGTTCACTTATGGTTGGACAGCCCAAACCTAGAGGAATTAACGATGACATTCGCAAAAAAAGAGCTAATGGCTTGTTTGGCGAAGACAAAAATGCAAAAAATCGTTTATCTCATCATAATCAATCTGTAAAAAAACTTTATGATGAATATTTGGGTGAGGCAAATGGGCATAAAGCCCACAAACTTTTGCATACTCACTATACTCCTCGTGTGGCATACAAAAAATAACTATTGACTCTTAATCAAAAAAACTTTATTAAGAGTTTGAAAATACCGAGAATCTTCAATTTTGAGGATTTTAAATAACTAATAAAAAAACAACCGGAGAAATAATATGAAAAGAACATTTCAACCTTCTAAAATAGTTAGAGCACGTCGTCACGGCTTCCGTAGTCGTATGGCAACAAAAGGCGGACGTAGAGTTATTACTGCTCGCAGAGCAAAAGGTCGTATTAGACTTTCTGCCTAATAAATACTATGCCAACACCAGCTAAGCTAAAAAAACGTAAAGACTTTTTAAGAGCCTATAAGAATGGTATATCTTTAGCGACAAAGTCCATTGTAATCCAAGCTGTTCGTGATTATAATAATTTTGAGCCAAGAATTGGATATACATCTACCAAACGTTTGGGTGGTGCTGTGGTTAGAAATAAATGTCGCCGCAGGCTCAAAGCTGTGGCGGCAATTTTTTTTGCTCAATATGCCTTACCTAATACAAACTATGTTTTAGTAGGCAGACACAATACTGCAACCATAGATTTTGACACACTTTGCAAAGACTTTATCTATGGCATAAAAAAAGCCAACAAACTTCTATATGGAGAACCCACAAATGATAAGCAAAATAATAAGCCTGCCATTTGTCATAATGATTAAACTATACCAAAACATTCTTTCTCCAATTATGCCCCACACTTGCAGGTTTACGCCAAGCTGCTCACAATATATGCTAGAAGCAATAAAAATACATGGTGTTTTTAGAGGAGTTTTTTTAGGCACAAAAAGACTGCTCAAATGTCACCCTTGGGGAGGTTCTGGAGCAGATCCTGTCCCTGAAAAAAAAGATAAAAACAAAAGAAAAGATTAAAACTTGCATTGCAAGTAAATTTTGTTATATTCTTTTGGTAATCAAAGAGATAAAAAAGGATAAAGATTAAAATGGAAAAAGATGATATAAAAAATATATATATTGCAGTGATTGTATCTATTGGGGTTATTTTTGCCACCAATTATTTTTATTTTGACAAACAAGCAAAAACTCAAGCTCCAATACCAACAATTGAGTCTGCAAAGCAAGAACAAATTGCACCGTCTGATTCTACAAAAAGCTCAAGCGAGTCCGAGGTTTTTATCTCTCTAAAAGACGCCCTAAGTCAATATCCTAATGTGGCGATTAAAAACAATGCCATAAGTGGCTCAATCCAAACCAAAGGCTTAAGAATAAACAATATCTTTTTGAGCAAATACAAGCAATCGCTTGAAGCAAACAGCCCTGATGTTGAGTTATTTTCTCCTGCCAAAACAAAAAACCCATATTATGCAGAATTTGGATGGGGCGCCTCTAACCCTAGGCTAAAAATGCCAAACGCCGATAGCTTGTGGAAGGTTACAGGCGACAAACTAACACCAACAAGCCCCATTACCTTAGAGTGGAATAATGATGAGGGGCTAAAGTTTGTAACAAAAATATCTCTAGATAATGATTATATGTTTACAATCAATCAATCTGTCGAAAACAATACTCAAGACCAAATCTCTCTTTATCCTTATGGTCTTATTACTCGCACGCAAGAACAAGAAAATTCTGTTAGTGTTGTGCATGAAGGGCTTATTGGCGTTTTGGACAATGAGCTAAAAGAACTTAGCTACGAAGACATTGAAGAAGATGCAGAAGCATTTGAGACAGAAGGCGGCTGGCTTGGTTTTTCTGACAGATATTGGTTTTCTGCAATTATCTTAAATTCTAACAGCCTAAGCAATACAAAGTTTAGTGCTAACAACAAAGTTTTTCAAACAGACTTTGTTGGAGCACCTGTTAACATCGTTTCTGGAGGCATCGGCAACACAAGCAATATGCTTTTTGTTGGTGCAAAAGAAATCAAGCTCTTAGATGAATACACCAAAAAATATAACATCCCAAAATTTGACCTAGCTGTTGATTTTGGTTGGTATTACTTTTTAACTAAACCATTCTTTTATATTCTAGATTTTTTATATAATTTTATTGGTAATATGGGTTGGGCAATCTTGCTATTTGCAGCATTACTGCGTTTGGTGATGTTCCCTGTTGCTAACAAGTCTTTTGAAAATATGGCAAAGATGAAAAAGATTCAACCTAAGCTCAAAGATTTGCAAGAAAGATTTGCCGATGACAAACTAAAACTTCAGCAAGAAACCATGGCACTTTATAGTAAAGAGAAAGTCAATCCTGCTGCAGGTTGTTTGCCGATTTTAATTCAAATTCCTGTATTTTTCTCATTATACAAAGTTCTAAATATTGCAATTGAGATTCGCCAAGCCCCATTTGTGGGTTGGATAAAAGATTTGTCGGCACCAGATCCAATGACAATATCTGCTATGACAGGGCTTCCTGTTCCATCCTTCTTAGACATTGGTATTTGGCCAATTATAATGGGTGTTACTATGTATATTCAACAAAAACTAAACCCTGCTCCAACTAACAAAGATCAAGCTCGTATGTTTGCAATGCTTCCACTTATTTTTACCTTTATGATGGGACATTTTGCAGCAGGCTTGGTAATATATTGGACACTAAGTAATGTGCTTTCTCTTATTCAACAAAAAATTATTGCCAAGAAGAACGGAGTATAAATAGTGATTGATACCAAATCCCAATACAATGAACAAGAAATTGAGCAAGGACGCAAGCTCTTTGCCTCTTCTTGTGAGTTTATGCTTGGAGTTGCCAAACTAGAGCAACTTCCCCCTGACAATATTTTAGGAGAAATCGCCTTTGCGGGTCGCTCTAATGTTGGCAAATCTAGCCTTATTAATGCAATGACCAATCGCAAAACTCTGGCAAGAACCTCAAATACTCCAGGTAGAACTCAGCAACTCAACTACTTTAATCTAGGCGAGCAAATCTACCTCGTAGACCTTCCTGGATATGGTTTTGCCAAAGCCCCAGAAGCAATTGTTAAAGAATGGCAAAAAACAATTTTTGCTTATTTGCAAGGTAGGGTAAACCTCAAAAGAGTTTTTTTGCTAATTGACTCAAGACACGGAATAAAAAAAGTAGATAAAGAAATTATGGAAATGCTAGATAAAGCCGCCGTAACCTACCAAATTATCTTAACCAAAACCGACAAAATCAAAGCAAGTGAACTTGCTAAGGTTATAAACGAAACTAATAAGATTATCAAAGAGCATCCTGCTGCCTATGTAAACCTTATTGCAACTAGCTCAGAAAAAAATCGTGGCATAGAAGAAATAAGAGCAGAAATTTTTAGAATCTCACAAAACTAGAGGATAAAACAATATGAAACTACAAGAATGCTTAATCGTAATCGCTCACCCAGACGAGCTAAACGACAACTTCAAAAAGCTACCTAACCTTGTGTTGACAGGGGTTGGCAAAGTTAATGCCACATACTATCTGACCAAAGCCATAATGGAACAAAAACAAAAAGGCAACCCTATAAAATATGTTATAAATATGGGGAGCGCTGGTAGTAAAAAATACAAAAAAGGCAGCCTAGTTTCTTGCACCAAATTTATTCAAAGAGACATGGATTGCACTGCTTTTGGAGTTGAGTTAGGACGCACGCCAAGCGACAAGTTCCCAACAGTTCTAGAAGTAGAAAATTATGCACCCAACTTGCCAACTGGCACTTGTGGCACAGGAGATAGCTTTGTGACCATTCAAACCTTAGATGCTCGAATAGATGTTGTAGAAATGGAAGCATACGCCCTAGCTAGAGTCTGCAAAATAGAAGAAATAAAGTTTGTTAGTGTCAAATATATTAGCGACGGCTTGCAAGAAGATGGTGGCAATGAATGGGTAGAAGATGTAAAAAACTCAGCCGATGTTATGTTTGAGTATTTATCTACTCATTTATTGGAAGGAAATAATGAATAGCGAGCAAAAAATAGACTTTATAAAAAGCCAAGTCAGAGATGTTCAAGATTTTCCTAAAGCGGGAATTTTGTTCAAAGATATTACAACTGCAATAAAAAACCCTCAGGCATTTAAATATACAATAGAGTGGTTTTGCAACCAGCTAGAAGGCAAGAACATTGACTATGTTATTGGGCTTGAGGCAAGAGGGTTTATTTTTGCAAGTGCTGTTGCCTACAATCTTGGCATTGGCTTTATTCCTATCAGAAAAAAAGGCAAACTCCCTGCAAAAACCATAAAAACTGAATATGAGCTAGAATACGGCACAGATATTATAGAAATTCATCAAGATGCCCTCAAAAAAGGTGACAAGGTTGCAATCATCGATGATGTTTTGGCAACAGGCGGAACCATAGCGGCTTCTTATGATCTAGTAAAAAATACTGGAGCAGATATTAGTGAGATTTTGTTTATGCTTGAACTACCTGCCCTCAAAGGCAAAGCCAAGCTCCCTAAAACGACAAAAATCAAATCAATGATAAGCTACGATTAAACTAAATACAAAAAAACCACCCTTAAAGGGTGGTTTTATATGGCACGCCCGAGAAGATTCGAACTCCTAACCTTCTGATCCGTAGTCAGATGCTCTATCCAATTGAGCTACGGGCGCATATTTAGTCAACAGGAGTCTTAATATCTCTTTTTATTATAGATTGCAAGCAAAATTTTAATAAAAATATTGTTTATTTATAAAAAAATACAAAATTATCTTTACAAACGGCTATAAAAGTGTAAAAAATCATTAGATTATATAATTTTTATAAAGGTAGTAAATTAAATGAGAAACATTGCAATTAAATTATTCATGCTATCATCTTTTATCGCAATAACCGCTTGTTCTTCTAGCCATGAGAGCAAATATCCCTCTGTTGCTAACAAAGATTCGCATAACGTAACAAACACAAGCTCAAATAGCAATTTTTATGCCAACATGGCAAAAAATGAAACTTTTGTTGGCCAAAAAGTAAAATCATTTCATCAAGAACTCAAAAAAATACAAACATCTAGCAGTTCTCATGACCAAGAGCTAAAAAGAATCAAAGATAGCATTTTGCAAAATACTACCCAATACAACGATTCTATTAGCCAAATAGAAACAAAATTACAAATAGGCACAACTCCAGGCAACCCAAATATGTATCTTGCCTTGCAACAAGCTCAAAGCAAAGTTCAAAGCATGTCAGTTATGGCAAATACACTAGATACTTTGTCTGCAAAAATTGCCAATAACAAAGCATCTGCCAAATATTTGCTAGATTCTATTAACTCTGCCTTTGGTATCTCTGGCGCTGTTGATGCTGATCATGTAAATTTAAGAAATTTACAAGGTCAAACTGAGCAAGTTTTGGTAGGCATTAGCAACTTAGGTAAAGAAGTTAACAAAAACATTGCATATCAACAACAATACCTAAGCAACTCAAGAGCTCAAATCAACCGCCTAAACTCTGCAATCCAAGTTGGCAATATGCAAGAAGCAAGCGCAACAACTAGCCCTGTTGTAGCAAGCAACATTGCTCCAGCAAATGAGCCGGCTGCATTATTTACAGGAAAAAGAACAAGCAATGTTACTATGCGTGGAAAACCTGTTTTCTCAATTAATGCATCTAACGAAGATATTGATTATGCTGACGGGCTAAAAATTGCCATAGACTCTGCCTTAGAAAGAAAACCATCAACTATTTTTGAAGTTGTTGCTATTTCTAACAGCTCATCTTCTCGCAAAGCCCAAAACTTTGCTAACAAAATTTTTCAAGAGATTGTAACAATGGGAGTTAACGCAAATAACGTTAACATCGGTGCCCAAAACTCAGAAAACGCATCTGCTGCAAGCATTGCTATCTATGCAAAATAAAAAATCTTAATCAAAAAAATCTCCACTAATAAGGTGGAGATTTTTTTGCATAACAATTGACAAGCTAAAGATTTCTTCATTTAGATAAGCCTGTTTTTTGTAATAAATCAGATTCTATTTAATCAGCAAAAGCTCTACTCTTTGCCTAGATTTGTTTCTGCATTTATGTGCATTGCCATAATCAGGCCAAAGCTTACCATAACCGACATCATTGCTGTTCCGCCATAACTAACCAACGGCAAAGGAACACCGACAACGGGTAACAATCCTAGCACCATTGCCATATTAATAAACACATACAAAAAGTAATTTGTTGCTAGGCCAATAATAACCATTTTGCCAAAGTAACTTGTAACCTTCATTGCAAAAGAGTAACTGCATATTAAAATCATCAAATTTAGCAATATTAGCAAAACTGCTCCAACAAAGCCAAACTCTTCTGAAAGCATCGTAAAAATAAAATCTGTATGTTTTTCTGGCAGGAAGTTAAGATGGCTTTGAGTTCCTTTTAGCAAACCTTTTCCCCAAAAACCACCAGAGCCAAGAGCAATTTTTGACTGCATAATGTGATACCCTGCTCCAAGTGGGTCGCTTTCTGGATTAAGAAAAGTTAGCACTCTTTGTTTTTGATAATTATGCAAAAAAGACCAAATAATTGGCATTGTTACTAATCCCAATACCCCAACTGTAACAAACTTCCAAATTTGCACCCCTGCAACAAACAATGTCACAACTAATACCGCCAAAAGCATTAAAGATGTTCCTAAATCTGGTTGCATCATAATAAAAGCAATGGGAACAAGGCTCATCAAAACAGCTGGCAAAATACCTCTTATTGATTCTATTTTCTGCAAAGTCGCGTTATTAAAATATTTTGCCAAAGCCAAGACAAGTGCAATCTTCATCAATTCTGATGGCTGCAGCTTAAAAAACTTTAGATCAATCCACCTTGTCGCACCCATTCCCGTATATCCAGCGACTTCAACAATTATCAACAATATAAGAGTAGCAAAATAAAACAAATAAGCATATCGCAAATAAAACTTTATATCTATCATCGACACAACAAACATTGCAGAAAAAGCAACCCCAAATCGAACAAGATGCTTTGTTGCCCAAACATCCCAATCTCCATTTGCTGCCGAATAAAGCATCATTGCCCCAACGCCTGCAGTTAATGCAATTAGCATAAAATAAAAATAGCTCAAACCATAGATTTTTTCTTTTATGCTTAAATTAGTATTCTTTAAGCCGATTTTATATGGTTTATACATTTACTTCCTCTCATCATCTAATTTTAAGACTTCTTGCATTAATTTTGATGCTAGAGGGGCTGCCACACTTGAGCCTCCTCCTCCATGCTCAACCAAAACAGACACAGCATATCTAGGATTATTATGCGGAGCAAAGCCTACGAACAAAGCGTGGTTTCTATGCTTCCACAAAATATCTTTTATGTCTTTTTGCCCAATTTCTCTTTCTTCTAGAGTAATTCTTCTAACCTGAGTTGTTCCTGTTTTTCCGCTCATTTTTGCACCATTTTGAACAAACTTAGACATATATGCTGTTCCACCTTTAGCATTAACAACATCATGCATTGCTTTTTTCATTAACTCTATATTTTTTGAGCTAACATTTACCCTCTCACTAAATCCATTTTTATTCTTGTCTTTGATTAAGGTCGGCGTAATTTTTATTCCACCATTTGCAAGAATAGATGTCATAACAGCAAGTTGAACTGGAGTGGTTAAAACATATCCTTGCCCGATTCCTGCAATAATAGTTTCTCCCCCCTGCCAAGAGGTTCCCATTTTATTTAGCTTCCAGCTTTTATTAGGAATTAGACCAGATTTTTCTCCAGCCAATTCAATATCTGTTGCAAAGCCTAATCCGAACTCATGAGCCATTTCTGCAATTTTATCAATTCCTAGCTGTTGTGATACCTCATAAAAATAAACGTCACAAGAATGCTTAATTGCTTCTATTAGATCAATTTCACCATGACCATCTTTTTTCCAACAATGAAAAATATCTTTTCCATAATGAATTTTGCCCGAACACCCAATTTTTGTTTCTGGTGTAATTATGCCTTCTTCTAATGCAGCCAAAGCAACAATCATCTTAAAAGTAGAGCCTGGGGAATATTGTCCAGAAATTGCCTTATTCATAAGCGGTTTTTTTTCATTATTAAGAAGTGCTGCAAACTCTGCTTGGCTCAAGCCCTTAACATAATCATTAGAATCAAAAGAAGGAGTCGACACTAACGCCAAAACTTCTCCCGAATAAATATCCATAACGACTATTGCCCCTGCCTCATCGCCCATAAGCTCAAAGGCTTTTTTTTGTAAATTAGCATCAATTGTAAGACTAATATTTTTTCCGGCAACGCCATCTTTTTTTTCTATCTCGCTCATCACGCGACCATAAGCATTAACTTCTAATCTAAGGTTTCCGCCTTGTCCTCTAAGTTCGGGCTCAAATTTTTGCTCAATACCACTTTTTCCGACCTTAAAACTTGGAACTGACAAAAGAGGGTCGTCATCATTTTTTAAGTCTTTTTCAGAAACCAAAGAAACATATCCCAAAACATGAGACATATATTGTTCATAAGGATAATACCTGTTAAGCCCATCATCAATAAATACACCTGGCATATTGTGTAGCTCAAGCATCAAACTTGCAACATTGTCCCAGTTTAGCCCATCTTTTATTTTTATGGGCATAAATTTACGATATTTTTTTAGGTTGCTCTTTATTTTTTCTTCTTCAATAGCAGAAAGCGGGATTATTTTTTTGAACGTGGCAAGAGTTTGTTCCACATCAGGAGTTTGCTCATAAACTATCATTGCACTAAAGTTTTGTTGATTGCCAGCAACAATATTTTTGTTTCTATCAAAAACAATACCTCTTGCAGGAACCAAAAGTCTTGTAGAGATTCTGTTTTCATCTGCCAAAATGGCGTATTTATCTGCCTGATGAACTTGCAAATAATATAGCCTAATCACAACAACTAATAACAAAAATATTTGCATCCCAAGCCAAATTAAACTTCGATGAATTAAGATTTTTCCTTTGTCATTATCTCTATTCATTAGATATCCTCTTGCAAGAAGTTATTAAATATAAAAGCATTAACCCCACCAATGATTGGATAAATTGCAACCGTTAAAAGATAAGAAAAAATAAGTAGCCCTAACGGAAGCACTTGTTCATAATAAAAAGACATAACCACCCATTTGCTAAATATAACTGGCAGCAACACTATCGCAAAGCCAATCCACAAAACCACAAAAGCCTTACCGTTTAGGAATCTTATTAAAGAAGAAACAATAACATACATCACCAAAAAAGCAAAAATATTGCTTCCTAAAGGAGCTGTTGACATCAAGTCTGCAACTAGTCCAAACATAAAAACCGACGCAAGATTAAACAAATCTGGACGATACACTAACCAAAAATACACACAAATAAAAGCAATCATAGGTCTAGCATTACAAACAATTGATATAGATAACGGAAAACAAGACAAAAGTAACAATGCCAAACAAACCAACAAAGGGGTAACTTTATGCAAGAAATTATTTATTATATATGACCAATCTTCTCTCATTTGTGACTAAAACTTTCTACAGGCATATTATAATCAACAATTTGCACATATTCGAGGTTGTTTAGGTTGCTAAATGGTTTTATAACAATTTCTTCTTTATCAACGGCATGAACTGTTCCAACTCTTAGCCCTGTTGGAAAAATTCCGCCTTCGCCAGAGGTTACAATCTCATCGCCAACAGCAATTTTTGCATCTATTGGTACAAATATCATCTTAGGATAAACTTTGTTTTCTCCAGACAAAATTCCTCTAACTCTAGTTTTTTCTACCATAACTGGGATTTTTGAGTTAATGTCATTTATCAAAAACACCTTAGCATAATTTTTACCAACCTCTTCGACCCTGCCAACAATTCCTTTGCTGTCAACAACAACCTGCCCTCTTTTAATGCTTTTGTTACTATCAATATAAACTGTAATCGAGCGCAAAAAGGCATCTCCTTCTCGCGAAGTAACTTTTACACTCACAAAACTTGCCTCAGCTGGAGGAATATAGTTCAAGAGTTCTGTTAGCAACTCATTTTCTATTTTTAGTGCTTTGGCTTGAGAATTATCTAATAGGAGTCGCCTATTTTCTTCTTTAAGATTTTTGTTTTGCTGGCTAATTTTGCTCAAACTACGCAAATAATTATACCCCTCGCTAACCACAAATGCAGGAGTCGTCAATACAAAAACAATAGGATTTAGGGTTTGCCTAACAATAGATGTTGTTTTGCCAATAATAACATTCTCGGCACGACTAAGCATCATAAACAAAAAGGCAATAATAAAAGCAAACACTACCGCAAATCTTTTTACGATTCTACGAATTTTACCCAAATGCAAAAAAATTATACGATGCCTTTTCAAGATAATGGTCCTATTTGCTTATCTAAAATATTTCATTAATAAAAACTGGCATATTTTTAGCATACTTATCATTTTAACGCAAATATTTTCTCTTCAAAAAAACACATATTTTCTGGCGATTCTCCTATTTTTATCTTCTACAAAGAATTTTAATAAAAGTTAATATCCACAAAAGAATAAATTTTTTCATAAATTTATTTTTTGAACAAAGTCAAACAATTAGATTCAAAAAGCACTATATATGCTTAATTATATTTTAATAAACACAATATATAGTATATATAGACAATTGACCTTTTAATATAAAATTACTATATTTTATCCTAGGTTTTTAAACAATTTTAACAATGCAGGAGTTTTTTTTATGCCGATTAAACAAATAAAAAAACGTGATGGAACAATAGTCGATTACACCCCACAAAAAATTAGCAACGCTATTTCGGCAGCATTTAGTGCCGTTTATGGTGAGGCAATAGATTTTAGTGCAAAGGTAGAAAAGATTGTTGATGACATAAACTCAAGCTACGGACACGTAAGTAAAATTATTGGCGTAGAAGAGATTCAAGATGATGTAGAAAAAGCTCTAATGCGTGCAAAAGAATTCGAAGTTGCAAAAGCATATATTATCTATCGTAAAAGACGTTCAGAAATCAGAAAAAAAGGCGAAAAACTCCTAGATACCTACAAAGACTTGGTCAAAAAAGAAGCCAAAGAAAGCGATCTTAAAAGAGAAAACGCCAACATAGACAGCGACACTGCAATGGGCACAATGCTAAAATTTGGCTCTGAGGGGTCAAAGCTTTATTACGAAACAGATTTAATTGATGCCAAGTTTGTAGATGCACACAAAAACGGTGAGATTCATATTCACGACGAAGATTTTTATGCTCTAACATTAACCTGTTGCCAAATTGACTTAATCAAGCTTCTAAAGGGCGGATTTTCTACTGGTCATGGCTACATTAGAGAGCCTAACGACATTAGAACATATGGTGCTTTGGCTTGTATTGCAATCCAAGCAAACCAAAACGATCAACATGGCGGACAATCTATCCCTAACTTTGACTATGCAATGGCAAAAGGTGTTGCCAAAACATTTGTAAAAGAAGTTGCTCGTTGTTTTGACTTTTTTGATTATCCGCAAGAAAAAATTGATGAAGTAAAAAAGCAACTTCGACTTTTGCTTAGCAAAACAAATTCTTTGCTAAACGAAGACGTTAAGCCACAAGTAATTGACATTATATCAAAAGCAACTGGCCACGAAGATCCCGAGTTTATTTATCAAAAAGCTCTCAAGTCTACTGAACATGCAACATTCCAATCTATGGAAGCTGTTATCCATAACCTAAACACTATGCACTCAAGAGCTGGAGCTCAAGTTCCTTTTTCTTCTATTAACTATGGAACAGACACATCCGAGGAAGGCCGCATGACTACCAGATGTATTCTCAATGCAACTTGGGACGGTCTTGGAGATGGAGAAACACCAATATTCCCAATCCAAATATTTAAGGTAAAAGATGGGATTTCTGGCAACCCTGGCGACAAAAACTATGACTTGTTTCAATTAGCCTGCAAAGTTTCTGCTCGCAGACTATTCCCTAACTTCTCTTTTATTGATGCGCCATTTAACCTTCCATACTACAAAGAAGGTCGCCCAGAAACAGAAATCGCTTATATGGGATGTCGCACAAGAGTATTAGGTAATGTTTATGACAAACAAAACGAGATAACATATGGCAGAGGTAACTTATCTTTTACATCTATTAACCTGCCTCGTTTGGCCATAAGATCAAAAGAAGAAAATACCGATTTTTGGAAGAATCTAGACAATCTTATGGATCTAGTATTTGAACAACTTTTACAAAGATTTGAGATTCAAGCAAAACGCAAGGTCAAGAACTACCCATTCTTAATGGGACAAGGCATTTGGATTGGCTCAGAAAAACTAGGTAGCAATGACGAAGTTAGAGAAATTATCAAACATGGCTCTTTGTCAATTGGTTTTATTGGTCTTGCCGAATGTGTAAAATCTTTAACAGGTATGCACCATGGCGAGTCTACTCAATCTTGGGATATGGCATAGAAAATCATAAAGCATATGCGTGATAAGGCCGACAAAAAAGCTAAAGAAACAAATCTAAACTTTACAATCTTGGCAACTCCTGCAGAAGGATTATCTGGCAGATTCGTAAATATAGATAGAAAAAAATATGGCGTAATAGACGGCGTAACTAGCAAAAAATACTATACAAACTCTTTCCATATTCCTGTTGGTTATGACATTAACGCCTTTACAAAAATAAAACTAGAGGCACCTTTTCATGCGCTGACTAACGCAGGACATATTACTTATGTAGAAATGGACGGTGACCCACTAAAGAACCTAGAAGCATTTACCCAAATCATTCAAGCAATGAAGTCTGAAGGAATTGGTTATGGAGCTATTAACCACCCAGTAGACAGATGCCCTGTTTGTGGTTATATCGGAATTATTGATGACACTTGCCCAGGTTGTCATCGCAAAGCAGGAGAAGCTGTATTACTAGCTGACTTGCCTGCAAAAAAACAAGAACAAATATTAGGAGGAAAACTAAATGATTAAACTAAAAGTAGAAAACGGCTATGTTGGTGAAAATGTTGATTTTGAAAGAATCAGACGTATTACTGGATATTTAGTTGGTACATTAGATAGATTTAATGACGCAAAACGCTCCGAAGTAGAAGAAAGAGTAAAGCACGGCACAAGCAGCTGCTCTTGCGAATATCTTGATCAAGTTGCTGGATAATGTCGCAAATAAGAATAGCGGGTGTTGTTAGCGATTCGATTGTAGATGGTCCTGGAGTAAGATATGCAATTTTTACTCAAGGTTGTCCACACAATTGCGAAGGCTGTCACAACATCCATACTCACGACTACAAAGGTGGAAGCTTAATTGATATTGATGCAATTGTTGCAGATATAGAAAGCCTCAAATACATAAAAGGAGTTACCCTTAGTGGTGGAGAACCTTTTGTGCAAGAAGACGCTATTATAGAGCTTATGCAAAAGCTAAAAGCTAAGGGGCTTCATATCTTAGCTTTTTCTGGATATACTTATGAAGAGCTTTTGAGCCACCCTAAAAAAAGCAAAGCACTAAAGCTTGTAGATACTCTTATTGATGGCAAGTTTGACGTTAAGCTAAAAAGCCTATCCCTAAACTTTAGAGGCTCAAGCAACCAACGAATGATAAATGTGCAAGAATCTCTAGCTCAAAACAAAATAATCTTAGTTGACGAGAGCTAAATAATTATCATTACCCTTAAAAATAATTTTGCCACTACTATGTGGCATTTTTATTACTCGCATACCAGATTCTCATTTTTACTTCCTCCCGTGCTTTTCTTTCTGTCACTCCTCAGCAATGATA
>CAYJKS010000003.1:0-21534 GCA_964370705.1 uncultured Azospirillaceae bacterium | reverse complement strand
TATAGAGGAACGCTTGCACATGAGTCTGAGCATGCAAATAATCACCAAGTGTATAAAAAGCAAAAAACTTGCGTTAATACGGCAGAAAATGCTCAAAGATTTTCTGTAGATGAGGTTGCTGCTCAAGTTGCAGATTTGGATTTTTTAACAGATGAGTATTTGAAAATAAAAGCTCAAAATGGAGATTTGACAGAAGTTTTTAGTAATTTTGAGTCTTCTGGATGTGACGATTATTATAGTAAAATAAAAAACGGAGAAATCGTTGCAAATGATGATGAAGCAAAAAAGCAAATGATTGCTGGGGCTATAGATGAATGGGGTCAAAGACGTTCTCCGCTTTATGAAGACACTTTTTCAAATGCTCAATTTGCGGCAATGACGTCATCTGTGCCAGCTTTGATTACAAATAATCCTAATGACTTGCAAGACGCAAAACAAGGAATTTTTGCAGATATAAATGGCAAAGATTTTTCTCATCTTATACCTCAAGATTTTAGCGTGGCAATGGCAGAGAGCCTTAATAATAAAATTTTAGAAAGTAACAAAGAATTATTATGTCTGACACCAGAGATAATAAATGAGGTAAGCAGTAAGGTCGATGCTGAGTTAGCTAAAACTGGATTGAGCAAAGAAGAGTATTTTGCTAAATTTCTTCAAGAAGGAGTTTTTGGGCAAGAAAAGTCTTTGGAGCAAGAAAAAACCGCTGATAAAGAAAAGGTAGAAAAAACTGTTGATAATGAGAGCAAAGAAGGTGCTGGTAATTCGGCAAAAAGTCAGTCAGATATTTTAAGGCAATTGCGAGGAACTTCTCCAAATACTTCTTCTTCAAATGATGCAAAAGATAATGCAGATATAATGCAAGAAAATATTGGAGGAAAAGGGGTGATTAAAAAGTTGAGAGGTGTTGGAAAAGAAGGCGAAACTAAGGCCTTTGTTGGTGGTGCTAATAAATTACCAGAAAATGGGATTGAAAAGTAACTCAGTTTATAAAAAAAGCAACTTACTCTTTGGTAAGTTGCTTTTTTTATATATATATAAAGATTTTAGAAAAAATCTTTTAGTAGTTCCTCTAGCCTCAGTTTGGGTAGGCTAGGGTTTATTGGTAATTTTTTTGTTTTGTCTTTGGAGATTACTGTAATCTCTGATCTTAGACGAAGATCTGAAATTCTTTCTACAAATTGTTTAACATCTCCGCTAACGATTTGATAGTTACGTCCCTGCGTAATAAATAAAACTTGTACCATCTTTTAGTTTTTAGTTATATAATAGTTATAAAAATAAATTAATTAGGTTGATAATATAAATAAAATACAGTTTTGTCAATATTTTTGTTTATTTTGTTCTTGGTTGATAAAATGTTGTTTTTTATTACAAAAAAAGCTTGCAAATTGAATCTTTTATGGTATATATGCACGACTCTTTAAATAGATATTTGTAATGTTTGAGGAGCGAATCGTTTATTTATAATAATTTGTGGGGGATTAGCCATAATCTTACCACAAACCTAGAAGTGAGGTATAAAATGGCTGTTAAGTCTAAAAAGAAAATTTTAGGATTCATCAAGCTGCAAATCCCTGCTGGAAAAGCTAACCCTTCTCCACCAGTTGGTCCTGCATTGGGTCAAAAAGGCTTGAATATTATGGAATTTTGTAAGGCATTTAATGCTGCTACACAAAAATTAGAACCAGGTGTTCCGACTCCTGTGGTAATTACTGCTTTTGAAGATAAGTCTTTTGTTTTTGAGACAAAACTTCCTCCAGTATCATATTACCTAAAAGAGGCTGCAAAAATTAAATCTGCATCTAAAGAGCCAGGAAAAGTTGTTGCTGGAACTGTTACAATTGCTCAAGTTGAAGAAATTGCCAAAGCAAAAATGCCTGACCTAAACTGTTCAACAGTAGAAGCTGCTATGAACATGATTAAAGGTCAAGCAGTTTCTATGGGCATTAAGGTTGAAGGATAAGAAGATGTCAGGTAAAAGAATTAAAAATGCATATAGCGCTATTGATACAGCAAAATTATACTCTCTAAAAGAGGCTGTGGCTTTGGTTAAAGAAAATGCAACTGCTAAATTTGATGAAACAATTGATTTGGCAATTAACCTAGGTGTTGATCCAAAATATGCTGACCAAATGGTTAGAGGTGTTTGTTCTATGCCTAATGGAACAGGTAAAACTGTTAGAGTTGCAGTTTTGGCTCAAGGCGAAAAAGCTGATGAAGCAAAAGCAGCTGGTGCTGACGTTGTTGGTGCAGAAAACCTAATTGACTCTATTTTGTCTGGCAAAGTTGACTTTGACAGATGTATTGCTACTCCAGATATGATGGGTATGGCAGGTAGAGTTGCTAGAGTTTTGGGTCCAAAAGGCTTAATGCCAAACCCAAAATTAGGCACAGTTACTGTTGATGTTGCTGCGGCTGTTAAAAAAGCAAAAGCTGGTGAAGTTCAATACCGTGTAGAAAAAAGTGGTATCGTTCATGCTGGTGTTGGTAAAGCTAGCTTTAACTCAGACGCTTTGTATGAAAATGCAAAAGCATTGGTTGACGCTGTTATTAAAGCAAAACCTGCTGGTGCAAAAGGTGCTTATATGAAAAGAATTTCTGTAAGTTCTACAATGGGTGTTGGTGTTAAAGTAGATATTAACAACATCTAAGAAAGTTTTGGGCAGCTTTTTGTTGCCCAATTCTCAAAACTTTTTGGTTTTGAGAAACTGTCCAAGACCGTAGGTGGTTTTCCTTAAATATCCTGCGTAGACGGGTGAAAGAATTATTTTTTCTCCTGGACAGATTTAACCTCATAACTGCTTTTTGTAAAAGTTAGTTATGGAAAATAAAAAAGTGACATTACTTAGTAATGTTTAGTTTGGAGATAGAAAAGTGAATCGTGATGAAAAGAAACAGTTGCTCGAAGAGTTAAAGCAGTTGTTTAACGATTCTGAACTAGTAGTAGTTTCTCATTATAAGGGATTGACTGTTGCAGAAGTATCAGAATTGAGAAACAATATTCGCAATGCTGGAGCAGGTTTTAAAGTAGTAAAAAATCGTATCACACGTCTGGCTCTTAAAGACACAAAATTTGAAGGTATTGCAGACTTGTTTACAGGTCCTGCAGCTATTGCGTTTGCAAAAGACCCAATTTCTGCCTGTAAAGTTTGTGTGGAATTCGCAAAAGGTAACGATAAGTTGATTATTGTTGGTGGTGGACTAGGTGCAGAAGTTCTTTCTGTTAGTGATGTTCAACGCTATGCTACAATTCCTTCTATGGATGAGTTGCGTGCAAAACTTATTGGTCTTTTACAAGCTCCTGCCTCTCAATTGGCAAGAGTTACAAAAGCTTATTCAGAAAAAGACATGGCAGCTTAATAGTTGCTAAAGTAACGATTTTAATTTATTGATTTAATTTATTTATGGAGAAAAAAAATGGCCGATTTAGCCAAGTTAGTAGAAGAATTATCAGCTTTGACAGTTATGGAAGCAGCTGATCTTTCAAAAATGTTAGAAGAAAAATGGGGCGTTTCTGCCGCTGCTGCAGTAGCTGTTGCTGCTGGTGGTGCAGGTGCTGCTGCTGAAGAAGAAAAATCTGATTTCGATGTTATTTTGTCATCTGCTGGTGCAAACAAAATTAACGTTATTAAAGAAATTAGAGCTATTACACAATTAGGATTAAAAGAAGCTAAAGATTTAGTTGACGGTGCTCCTAAAACTATTAAAGAATCTGCTACTAAAGAAGAAGCAGAAGCTATTAAAGCTCAACTAGAAGCAGCTGGTGCTACTGTTGAATTAAAGTAATAATGCTTAACTTGGAGGGTGTGTAAAAAGGCTTTTTTATTAAGAGCTTTTTTACAGCCCTTTAAGTGCATTATGGTATATATTTTACTTATTTTATGAATGATGAATTACATTCACCGATATATTTAATTATTTTGTAATCCAAACAAGTAGATGCTAGTTGTCTGAGGGGTTGTGCGGATTTTGTTGATTTTGAAATAAATATATAAACATTCTGCGATCGGGGTTCAATAATTATGATAGTATTGTCGCAGATTTTAACCATAAAGGGATATGCAAGATGATTGATTCTTATACGAGCAAAAAACGTGTAAGACGTAACTTTGGCAGAATTGACGCCGTGTCAGAAATGCCAAGTCTAATTGAAGTACAAACAGGTTCTTATCATGATTTTATTTGTTCTGAAACTAACGGACAAAAATCTGATTTTGGCTTGGAAGAAGTTTTTAAATCTATTTTTCCAATAAATGATTTTTCTGAAACTGGCGAGCTTAGCTTTGTGAAATATGAGCTAGAAGAGCCAAAGTATGATGTTGATGAGTGTATCAAACGTGATATGACTTATGCAGCAGCTGTTAAAGCAACTTTGCGTTTGGTGGTTTGGGATATTGATGAAGCAACAGGTGCTAAGTCTATTCATGACATTAAAGAGCAAGATGTTTATATGGGTGATATTCCGCTCATGACAGAAAAAGGAACTTTTATTGTTAACGGAACAGAAAGAGTTGTGGTTTCTCAAATGCACCGTTCCCCAGGTGTGTTCTTTGATAATGATAAAGGCAAAACAGTTGCCTCTGGTAAGTATTTGTTTGCTGCCAGAATTATTCCTTATCGTGGTTCTTGGTTGGACTTTGAGTTCGATGCAAAAGATGTATTATATGCTCGTATTGACCGTAGACGTAAATTGCCTGCAACTTCTATTTTGTATTCTTTGTATTCTAAAGAAACAGAAGCAAAAATCAAAGAACTTGCAAAAGAAGGCAAAAAAATTGACCCACAAGATATTAAGGGTATGGATAAAGAAGAAATCTTGCAATATTTTTATGAGACAGACACTTATATTGCAGATAAAAAATCTTGGAAAACAAAATTTGTTCCTGAGCGTTTTAAGGGCGTAAAATTATCTAACGATATTGTTGATGCTAACACAAATGAAGTGCTTTGGGAACAAGGCAAAAAAATTCCATTGCGTGCAGCTCAAAATAAAGTAGCAGAAGGATTGGAGTTTTATAAGGTTTTAGACGAACAATTAATTGGTAAGTTTTTGGCTTGTGAACTAGTTGTTGCAAAAACTGGAGAAGTTATTGCCGATGCTGGTGCAGAAATTAACCCAGAATTGTTAGAAAAAATTAAAAATGCAAAAATTAAAGAAATCAAAATCTTGCATATTGATAATGTTAATGTTGGTCCATACATCAGAAACACTTTAGAAATTGATAAAAACACTTCTCGTGAAGAAGCTCTTTTAGATATTTATAGAGTTATGCGTCCTGGTGAACCACCTACCTATGAAGCAGCAGCAGCCTTGTTTAAGTCTATGTTCTTTGACAATGAGCGTTATGACTTGTCTTCTGTTGGTCGTGTTAAGATGAATACTTCTTTGGATATTTCTTTTGAAGAGGTGCCAGATACTTGTCGTACAATTATTAAAGAAGATGTTTTGCGTATTGTAAAAAGATTAGTAGAGCTTAGAGATGGACATGGTGAAGTTGATGATATTGACCACTTAGGTAACCGTCGTGTTCGTTCTGTGGGTGAATTGATGGAAAATCAATACCGCATGGGCTTAGTTAGAATGGAAAGAGCTATCAAAGAAAGAATGAGTAGCGAAGTTTTGAGTAAAGTTAAGCCTCAAGATTTGGTTAATGCTAAACCAATTGCTTCTGTTATTCGTGAATTTTTTGGTTCTTCTCAATTGTCACAATTTATGGATCAAAATAACCCATTATCAGAAATTACACACAAACGTCGTTTGTCAGCATTAGGCCCTGGTGGCTTGAGCCGTGACAGAGCTGGTTTTGAGGTGCGTGACGTGCATGCAACTCACTATGGTCGTATTTGTCCGATTGAAACTCCAGAAGGTCCAAATATTGGTTTGATTAACTCTTTGTCTACTTATGCTCGTATTAATAAATATGGATTTATTGAATGTCCATATCGTAAAGTTGTTGACGGCGTTGTAACAGATGAAGTTGTATATTTGTCTGCTAGTCAAGAAGGAAAATACATTATTGCTGAAGCTAATGCAGAAGTTTTGCCAAATGGACATTTTGCAAAAGATGTTATTGCTTGTCGTAAGGCTGGTGAGTTTGAGTTTTCTCCTGCAGAAGAAATTAACTTTATTGACGTTTCTCCAAAACAATTGGTTTCTATTGCAACAGCTCTAATTCCTTTCTTAGAAAACGATGACGCGAACCGTGCATTGATGGGTGCAAACATGCAACGTCAAGCTGTGCCTTTGCTTAGATCAGAAGCTCCACTTGTTGGAACTGGTATGGAAGGCGTTGTAGCAAAAGACTCTGGTGCAACAGTTGTTTGTAAATATGATGGTATTGTTGATGCCGTTGATGCAAACAGAATTGTGGTTCGTTCATTGAGTGATGATGCTACAAATGTTGGTGTAGAAATTTATAAACTTTCTAAATTCCGCCGCTCAAACCAAAATACTTGTATTAACCAAATGCCTTTAGTTAAAGTTGGCGACAAGGTAAAAGCTGGCGACATTATGGCAGACGGACCATGTACAGATATGGGCGAATTGGCATTGGGTAAAAATATGTTGGTGGCATTTATGCCATGGAACGGCTTGAACTATGAAGATGCTATTTTGCTTTCTGAAAGAGTTTCTCGTGATGACGTGCTTACATCTCTTCATATTGAAGAATTTGAAGTTATGGCTCGTGATACTAAATTAGGTCAAGAAGAAATTACTCGTGATATTCCAAACGTAGGTGAAGAAGCATTACGTAACTTAGATGAAGCTGGTGTGGTTTATATTGGTGCAGAAGTTAAGGCCGGTGATATTTTGGTAGGGAAAGTAACTCCTAAAGGTGAGTCACCTGTTACTCCTGAAGAAAAATTGCTTCGTGCAATCTTTGGAGAAAAAGCATCTGACGTTAGAGACACATCTCTTAGAGTTCAACCAGGTATTGAAGGTGTTGTAGTTGATGTTCATGTATTTTCTCGTAGAGGCGTAGAAAAAGATGAGCGTGCGATGACAATCGAGCAACAAGAGATTTCTCAATTGGCAAAAGACCGTGATGACGAGATTGCAATTATTCGCAAAATTTTTGAAGATCGTCTAAAATCTATGTTACTAGGTCAAACAGTGGTTGATGCCCCTAAAGGTATTGCTAAAAAATCTGTTTTGACAGAAGAATCTTTTGCAGAAGTTCCTTCTTCTCAATGGCGTAAAATTGTTGTTAAAGACGAAGAAGTTATGGCAAAAATAGAAGACTTGTTGGCTTCTTATGATTTGAGAGTTAGCGGAATTGGTAAACATTTTGAAGATAAGGTAGAAAAAGTTCAACGTGGTGACGATTTGTTGCCTGGTGTTCTAAAAACTGTAAAAGTGTTTATTGCAACTAAGCGTAAGATTCAAACTGGTGATAAAATGGCTGGTCGTCATGGTAACAAAGGAACAGTTTCTAGAGTATTGCCTTTGCAAGATATGCCTTATATGGAAGATGGAACTCCTGTTGATATTGTTCTTAACCCATTAGGTGTGCCTTCTCGTATGAACGTAGGACAAATTTTAGAAACTCACTTAGGTTGGGCTGCTAGATCTATTGGTAAACAGCTTAATGAAATGTGCGAAGAGTATAAGAATGGAACAAAAACCATAGATGAGCTTAATAATAAGCTAAAAGAAATTTATGGCGAAAAACAGTTTAATAATGAGATTGTTAAATTGGAAGAAGCAGAAAAATTAGAGATGATTTCTAATCTAGAAAGCGGTGTTCCAATGGCAACTCCTGTTTTTGACGGTGCTCATGAGGCAGATATTAATGATATGCTTTCTATGGCAGGTTTGCCAACATCAGGTCAGATTGACTTGTATGACGGTAGAACAGGCGAAAAATTTGATAGAAAAGTTACTGTTGGTATTATCTATATGCTTAAGCTTCACCACATTGTTGACGAAAAAATGCACGCTCGTTCTGTTGGTCCATATTCTTTGGTTACGCAACAACCATTGGGCGGTAAAGCACAATTTGGTGGACAACGTTTTGGTGAGATGGAAGTGTGGGCATTGCAAGCTTATGGTGCTGCTTATACATTGCAAGAAATCTTGACTGTAAAATCGGACGATGTTTCTGGTAGAACTAAAGTTTATGAAGCAATTGTTCGTGGTGAAGAAGGCTTTGAAGCAGGTATTCCAGAGTCATTTAACGTGTTGATTAAAGAAATTAAATCACTTTGTCTTAACATTGAGCTACAAAGCGAAGCTGTGTAATAATTAGGAGAAATAAAAAATGAATGAAGTTATGAAGTTTTTTGGGCAGCAGCCAGCTAATGGAACATCTTTTGATGAAATTAAGATTTCTATTGCGTCTCCTGAGCAAATTCGTTCTTGGTCTTTTGGTGAAGTCAAAAAACCAGAAACTATCAATTATAGAACATTTAAACCAGAAAGAGACGGCTTGTTTTGTGCTAGAATTTTTGGTCCTGTAAAAGATTATGAATGTTTGTGTGGCAAATACAAAAGAATGAAGTATCGCGGTATTGTTTGCGAAAAATGTGGTGTGGAAGTTACGCTTTCTAATGTTAGACGTGACAGAATGGGCCATGTTGAATTAGCAGCTCCTGTTGCTCATATTTGGTTCTTAAAATCTTTGCCTTCAAGAATATCTATGCTTACAGATATTGGTGTTAAGGCTTTAGAAAGAGTGCTTTATTTTGAAAATTATATCGTTATTGAGCCAGGTCTAACTCCTTTGGGAATGCACGAGATGCTTTCTGAAGATCAATATCAAGAAGCTCTTGGCGAATACGGAGAAGATTCTTTTAGAGCAGCTATTGGTGCAGAAGCTATTAAAGAAATTTTGTCTTCTATTGATTTGGAAGAAGAAAGAAGCAACATTAGAGCAGAGCTAAAAGATAATACATCTGAAGCAAAACGCAAAAAATTGGTAAAAAGACTAAAAATTATTGAAGCCTTTTTGAATTCTGGCACAAGACCAGAGTGGATGATTTTGGACGTGTTGCCAGTTATTCCACCAGAGTTGCGTCCTTTGGTTCCACTAGATGGTGGCCGTTTTGCAACATCTGATTTGAATGACTTGTACCGTAGAGTTATTAACCGTAACAATCGTCTAAAAAGATTGCTAGAGTTGCATGCTCCAGACATTATTGTTCGTAACGAAAAAAGAATGCTACAAGAATCTGTAGATGCTTTGTTTGACAATGGTCGTAGAGCTCGTGCAATTACAGGAACAAATAAACGTCCTCTAAAATCTTTGTCTGATATGCTAAAAGGTAAACAAGGTCGTTTCCGTCAAAACTTACTTGGTAAACGTGTTGACTATTCTGGTCGTTCAGTGATTACGGTTGGTCCAGACTTGTTGTTGCAACAATGTGGTTTGCCTAAGAAAATGGCATTAGAGTTGTTTAAGCCTTTTGTTTATGCAAAACTAGAATTATATGGACATGCTACAACAATCAAAGCTGCTAAGAGAATGGTAGAAAAAGAGCGTCCAGAAGTATGGGATATTTTGGAAGAAGTTATTAGAGAACATCCAGTGCTCTTAAACCGTGCTCCGACTCTTCACCGTTTGGGTATTCAAGCATTTGAACCTGTATTGGTTGAAGGAAAAGCTATTCATTTGCACCCATTAGTTTGTTCTGCTTTTAATGCGGACTTCGACGGTGACCAAATGGCTGTTCACGTTCCTTTGTCAGTAGAAGCTCAATTAGAAGCTCGTGTATTGATGATGTCAACAAACAACATTTTGTCTCCTGCATCTGGTAAGCCAATTATTGTTCCTACACAAGATATGGTTCTTGGTATTTATTACCTAACATATGAGGCAGAAGGTCTAAAAGGCGAAGGCACAGCTTTTGCTGATTATAATGAAGTATTGCTTGCTCTTGATGCTAAGGCAATTGACTTGCACAGCAAGATTAAGTGTCGTATGAATTATATTGATGATAATGGCGAAGAAAAGTATGGATTGGTAGAAACAACTGCTGGTCGTTTGATGATTGCTGAGATTTTGCCAGCAAACAAAAATGTTCCTTTTGCTCTAATTAACCAATTGATTAGAAAAAAAGAAGTTGGTGATATTATTGACATTATCTATCGTCACTGTGGACAAAAAGAAACAGTTATGTTTGTTGATAGATTGATGTCTTTGGGCTTTAGAAACGCTTGTAAAGCAGGTATTTCTTTTGGTAAAGATGATCTTATTGTTCCTGATGCAAAACATACATTGATTGAAGAAACAGAAACTCAAGTTGAAGAGTTTGAAAAACAATATCAAAATGGTTTGATTACAAAAGGTGAGAAATATAACAAAGTTGTTGATATTTGGGCGGCTTGTACAGATAAAATTGCTGATGAAATGATGAAAAACATTTCTCAAACAAAAGACGGCTACATTAACTCTGTTTATATGATGGCTCACTCAGGAGCTCGTGGTTCTGCTGCTCAAATGCGTCAGCTTGCTGGTATGCGTGGTTTGATGGCAAAACCTAGTGGTGAAATTATTGAGCAACCAATTAAGACAAACTTTAAAGAAGGCTTATCTGTGTCTGAGTATTTTAATTCTACTCACGGTGCCAGAAAAGGTTTGGCCGATACTGCTCTAAAAACTGCTAGTTCTGGTTATTTAACACGTCGTTTGGTTGACGTTGCTCAAGACGTAGTTGTTGTAGAAACAAACTGTGGAACAGACAATGGTATTGTTGTTCGTCCAGTTATTGATGGTGGTAACGTAATTGTTTCTATTGGAGAAAGAATCTTAGGTAGAACAATCTTAGAAGATGTGTTGCACCCAGAAACAAGCGAAGTTGTATTGCTTAAAGGAACTCTAGTTAGCGAAGATCATGTTGAACTTGTAGAAGCTGCTGGCGTTGAGCAAGTAAAAATTCGCTCAGCTTTGACTTGTGAGTCTAAGCATGGCGTTTGTGCTGCTTGTTATGGTCGTGACTTGGCAAGAGGAACACCAGTTAATATTGGTGAGGCTGTTGGTGTGATTGCTGCTCAATCTATTGGTGAGCCTGGAACACAGCTAACGATGAGAACCTTCCATATTGGTGGTGCTGCTCAAAAAGGTGCAGAACAAGCTAGTGTTGAAGTCACATTTGCAGGTATCTTAAAACTAGAAAATAGTCACACAATTACAGATGCAGAAGGTTATAGCATTATTCTTTCTCGTAACTGTGAGATTGTTATTTGTGATGCTAATGATCGCGAAAAATCTCGTCATAAGGTTCCTTATGGTGCTAAGATTTTGGTTGCTGAAGGCAGCAAAGTTAAAAAAGGTCAAAAAGTTGCAGAATGGGATCCGTTTACAATTCCAGTGATTACAGAAAAAGCTGGTAAAGTGGAGCTTGTTGACTTGATTAACAACATATCTTTAGAAGAGCGTGTTGATGAGAGCACAGGCGTTGTTGATAATGTTGTTATTGACTGGCACTTTGGCTCTGCTAGTGCAAACCTAAAACCAAGTGTTGTGCTAAAAGATGCAAAAGGCAAATCAGTTAACTTTGACAATGGAAAAGAAGTTAGATATTACTTGTCTGTTGGTGCTATTTTAACAGTTGAAAATGGTGCTGAGGTTAAGGCTGGTGATGTTATTGCTAGGGTTCCAAGAGAAAGCTCAAAAACAAAAGATATTACAGGTGGTTTGCCTCGAGTGGCTGAGCTTTTAGAAGCTCGTCATCCAAAAGATGAGGCAATTATTTCTGATATTGACGGTATTGTTGAGTTTGGAAAAGACTATAAAGCAAAACAAAGAATCTACATCAATCCTGCTAAAGGAGAAGCTGTTGAGTATATTATTCCAAAAGGACGCCACTTAGTTGTTCAAGAAGGAGATATGGTCAAAACTGGTGATATGATTGTTGACGGAACTCCTGCTCCTCATGATATTTTGAGAGTTTTGGGTGTTGAAAAATTAGCCGAATACTTGGTTAAAGAAGTTCAAGACGTTTATCGTTTGCAAGGTGTGAAAATCAACGATAAGCACATTGAGATTATTGTTTCTCAAATGCTTAGAAAAGTTGAAGTTAAAACTCCTAATGACACAACTCTTTTAACTGGTGAGCAAATTGACCGTGATGTGTTTGAGGCAGAAAATGCTAAAACTATTGCAGAAGGCGGTGTTCCTGCTGAGGCTACTCCAATTTTGTTGGGTATTACAAAAGCATCTCTTCAAACAAAATCGTTCATCTCGGCAGCGTCTTTCCAAGAGACAACAAGAGTATTAACTGAAGCTGCTGTTGAAGGTAAAGTTGATAAACTTTATGGCTTGAAAGAAAATGTTATTGTTGGACGCTTAATCCCTGCCGGAACAGGAACTGTTCTTAGAGCTCTTAAAAGAGTTGCAGCTCAAAATGACAAAGAGATTGCAGCACTAAGAGAAGAGACAGCTCAAATTGGCTCTGTTGATGCAGTTGATGCTTTGGAACAAGAAGCAGAAGTTGTTGGTGAAAACTAATTAAACTTTTCTTTAAGAAAAATGGCTCAAGAATTTCTTGAGCCATTTTTTTTTGTGGTTTGAGTGGAGAGCTAGCTGAATAGTAGAGGGAGTTTTATGGTCGGCTGTTATTTTTTACATAAACTTGACATTGTGGAATAATTATGAGAAAATAATGTCTGACAAATATTAGTATAAACTAAAGCCCAAACCCGTGTGAGACTATAATTTTGTAGGGTAAGCATAGGGTAATTATTATGATTATTAAAAAAGAAATTAGCACTATCAAAGCAATTAGAGAAACAACCTCAGGTATCTTAACGTCAATTTCAAAAAATGACTATAAAGGTATGTATGTTTCTACCAAAATCTTAAAGGATTTTGAAGAAAAACATGGAAAAATTAATGTAGGTGATGAGATTGTTACTTATATTGATGAGAGAGACACTGTTGGGGTGGCAATACGCCAAAGAATGGTCTTCTTCCATACGTCTCTTGAGGTTGCAGAAGAAATGCAGCGTCTTGCAGAAGAAGAGGCTGTATTTTATAAGTCAAAGTAGTGCTTATTAGAGATAAAGGTCTTGTCTGAGAAATCAGACAGGACCTTTTCTTGTTCCCTTTTGCCATTGTTAAGCTTAATCTATTTGTTGTTAGGTTTATTCGCTAGGTTCTTCTAGGTTTTTTATGATGCTGATTTTTATTGCTAGATAGCCCATAAGTCTTTGCGAGTATTTGTTATTTTTTAGCTGTTCTTCTAAGATTTGCAAAATATCTTTTCTATATTGCTGATTGTTGATTGCAATTTTCGTAAGATTATATACCCCCGCCTTAAAAACTTGCTCGTTGCTTTCGTTTAGGTTGTTGCTTATAGATAGGTATGTTGGCGAGCAGTTTTTTGTTGAAACGGTTTTGCTTTTTTTGTGCTCGATTTTTTGGATTTTTTTGGCCAATTCCTCATTAAAACTATCTTTTTGAGTTTTTACCCAAAAATCTTGCTTTGTTTTTTTTGCTAGTTTTTTTATTTTGTTAACAAATCCAATCATAGCTCACTCGTAAATGTTGTTTGTATTATTAAAAAATAGAGCAAAATTAAAAATAAATCTACTAAAATTTATGTTTTTATTAAAAACATAAAAAAATAAGAGTTGAATCTCTTTATAATATTATATAAAATTTTTTTATCTTTTAATTTGGTAGAAATAAAATGAAGTTTATAAAAAGCGTTATAGTGAAGTTAATTGTTCTTTTGTTTATTACAGCTATTGGTGCTTATGGCTTGTCTTTTGTTATGCCAGATGTTCCACATAACAAGCTATTTTCTACAAGCTTTTTTCTTATAATAGGCTCGTATTTGGTAATTAAGTTAGCGTCAAAAATTATAAAACTAGCAATTGTGGTTATTTTAGCAATAGTTTTTGTAAAGCTAATGGGGTAGTTTTTTATCAAATAAAAAAAAGTCCGATATAAAATCGGACTTAGTATTGGCGAGGATGAACGGGCTCGAACCGTCGACCTCCTGCGTGACAGGCAGGCGCTCTAACCAACTGAGCTACACCCCCGTAGGAACTGATATACCTTATACAGAATAAATTTTATGATTGCAAGCACTTTTTTTTATTTTTTTAAAAAAAATTAATTTATATGTTTTTTTGATATTTAAACTAGTAATTAACATAATTTATGATACATTGCTCAAAGCTTATAAATAAAAAGGAATTTATGTATAAATGGCAAGTATAAAACAGCAAGTCAAAGATACCGTAAGATGCAAGTATTGTTGGGCAACTTTTAGTGCAACGTTTTTTGTTGGTATTTTAGTAATTATGATTTTTACTAGTAGAATGGAAGTTAATGCCTCTATATCTCCAGAGATTACGATTGACAAAGTATCTGGCGCTGTGGGTGAGGGACATTATTTGCAATTAGAATCGCAGAAAAAAGCATATGCAGAGGATTCTTTTGAGACAGCTCACCAAATTGTAGATGTTAGTAGTGAAGAAATTATTGAGATAAAACATGGTGACACGCTAATTAATATTTTAACCGATTTAGGGTTGAGCTATAATAGTGCTAACGACATATATTTGGCAACAAAAAAAATATATGATCCACGCAAGTTAAGAGTTGGGCAAAAACTTAGTATTAAATATCACAAAGATCAAGAAAACAGCGACAATGTGACTGTTGATAGCATCACATCTTTAATTTCTACTGGTAAAAGAGTTGTTGTTGACAAAGATGATGCCGGAAAATATTTGGCAAAAATAGAAATTGATGAGCTTATAGAAGAAATTGATTCTGCAAAAGGTATTATTGACGGTAATCTTTCTATCTCTATGGACAAACAAGGTGTGCCTGCTAATGTAATTGCTAATTTTATTAGTATTTTTTCTTTTAGTATAGATTTTAAGCGAGATATAAAAAAGGGCGATAAGTTTGAGATTATATATGAAAACTATATTAATCCAAATGGTAAAGTAGTTCAAAGTGGAGATATTTTGTATGCGTCTTTGACTTTGGGCAAGGATTCGATGAATTTATATAGATTTGAGGATTCTTTTAAGAATGTTGATTATTATGATGACAAAGGTTTTGCTCTAAAAAAGATGCTAGATCGCAAACCATTGTCTTTTAAGAATGCAAGAGTATCTTCTCCTTTTGGTAAAAGAAGGCACCCAATCTTAAAAAAAGTGCTAATGCATCAAGGCGTTGACTATGCTGCTCCTAAAAATACTTTGATTTATGCGGCAGGTGACGGTGTGATTGTGTCGGCAAAGTATAATGGTGGTTATGGTAATTATGTAAAGATTCGTCATAATTCTGAATATTCTACAGCTTATGGGCATATGCAAAAATTTGGCAAAGGTATAAAAGCTGGAAAAAGAGTAAAGCAAGGCGATGTTATTGGTTATGTTGGTAGCACAGGTCGTTCAACTGGACCGCATTTGCATTATGAGGTAATTAAGAGTGGTAAGCGTATTGACCCTCTAACAATTAGAGCATCTGCATCAGAAAAACTCAAAGGCAAAAACTTGACTAACTTTAAGAAAGTCGTAGAAAATATTAATGCAACTTATAATCAAATGTTTGCAAATACAAATACATTAACAGTTGCTAAAAAATAATACTTTATAAATAATAAAAAAACCTGCCCAAGATTGGGCAGGTTTTTTTTGTTGTTATGCTTTTATTGCATTACTTTGCCGTCTAGCTCATATTTTTCTACTTTGGCGTTGTTGTTGATTTCTTCAAAAACTTCATAAGTAGCTTGTTGGGTTAAAACAGCTTTTAGCTGAGGAGCAATTTTTTCAAACTCCATTGGTTTAGATGTTCTAATGTCATCAACAAATATTAAGTGATAACCAAATTGAGTTTTGATAGGCTCTCTTGAGTATTGACCTTTTCTCATCTTAAAAGCAGCTTCGCCAAATTCTGGAACCATCATGTTTTTAGTAAACCAGCCAAGACTTGCTTCTTGTTCTTTAGAATATTCTTGAGCTAGTTTAGAAAAATCTTCGCCTTTTTTGAGCTTGGCTACGATTTCGTTAGCAACTTTTTCGTCATCAACTAAGATATGTCTAGCGTTGATTTCTTTTTCTGATTGGAATTCACTTTTATATTTTTCGTATAAATTGCTTAGGCTCTCATCAGATATTTTGTCTTCAACCAAGTTTGACAAATAGATTTTGCCAGCAAGGTCTTTTTCTATTAATGCTAGTTGCTCTTTGTATTCTTTTGAGTTTTGGACGTTAGTTCTTTTTGCACCTTGACGTAGCACAACACTATTTATCCACACGTCTAAAGCTTTTGGATAAAACACCTCAAAAGTTTCTTTGTTGCTGATTTGTGGGGTTTCGTCATAGACTTTTTTGATTTCTTCTACTTTAATGGTTTCGCCATTAACAACAGCGGCAACTCCGTTTCTGCCTTGGGCAGAAACGCTAAAGGGATTGAGTATTGCCACAGATAATGCAGCAACAGCTAAATATTTTGTATTCATATAATTTCTCCAAAAAATAAAACTATATATAGTTATAAACCTAAATAAAAAAAATCCAAGTATTATTTTGGTTATTTAATAAGTTTATAACTATTGCAATGTCTTGACTTTAGCAAATATAAATACTAAATGTAGTATAAATAAAAAATATATAAGGCGATATGATAATGATAAATAAAGTAGCAAGAGCTCTATTTGGTAGTGCTAATGACAGGTTTGTAAAAAAACAACAAAAAATTATAAATAAAATAAATTTGTTAGAAGATGATATTGTAAAATTAAGTGATGAAGAGCTAAAAGCAAAAACTTTTGAGTTTAGAAAAAGAATCGAAGAAGGTAGCACTTTAGATGACTTATTGCCAGAAGCATTTGCCGTAGTTAGAGAAGCTGCTAAAAGAACTTTGGGGCAAAGACACTATGATGTGCAATTAGTTGGTGGACTTGTTTTGCACAATGGTATGATCTCTGAGATGAAGACTGTTGATTGTAAGACTTTGGTTTCAACTTTGGCTGCTTATTTAAATGGTTTGAGTGGCAAAGGTGTTCATGTTGTTACCGTTAATGATTATTTGGCAAAACGTGATGCTGAGTGGATGGGGCAAGTTTATAGATTTTTGGGGCTTAGTGTAGATTGCATTGTTCATGGCAAAAGTGATGAAGAACGTAGAATAGCATATGCTGCAGATATTACTTATGCAACAAATAATGAGTTAGGTTTTGACTATTTGCGTGACAATATGAAGTTTAGCTTAGAAGAAATGGTGCAACGTCCATTTAATTATGCAATTGTCGATGAGGTGGATTCTATCTTGATTGATGAGGCAAGAACACCATTGATTATTTCTGGCGCAGCAGAAGATTCATCAGAAAAATATATTTCTGTAAACAGCATTATTCCACGCCTAAGAGAAGAAGATTATGAAAAAGACGAAAAAGCTAGAACAGTTATTTTAACAGAAACTGGTATGGAGCACGTTGAGCAATTGCTTAAAGAAGTTGGAATAATTAAAAGCGGTGGGCTTTATGATATGGCAAACGTGTCTTTGGTGCATCATGTCGGAAATGCTCTAAAAGCTCATAAAATGCAAATTAGAGATGTTGATTATATTGTAAAAGACGGCAAGGTAGTTATTATTGACGAGTTTACGGGTCGTATGATGGAAGGTAGACGTTATTCGGACGGGTTGCACCAAGCTATTGAAGCAAAAGAAAATGTGAATATTCAGTCAGAAAATCAAACTTTGGCATCGATTACTTTTCAAAATTATTTTCGTTTGTATCCAAAAATTTCTGGTATGACCGGAACTGCCATGACAGAAGAGGCAGAATTTGTAGATATTTATGGTTTGTCATGTATTGAGATACCAACAAATAAGCCAGTGCAACGTATTGATCATCATGATGAAATTTATCGAACAGCGGCAGAAAAGTATGACGCGATTATTGCAACAATTTTAGATTGTCATAAAAAAGGGCAACCAATTTTGGTCGGCACAACCTCAATCGAAAAATCTGAGCTTGTGGCAGAGTTGTTGCGTGCTAAAAGTAATGTAAAATTTGAGATTTTGAATGCTCGTCATCATGAGAGAGAAGCTTCGATTATTGCTCAAGCAGGTGTTTCTGGTGCTATTACAATTGCAACAAATATGGCTGGACGTGGAACAGATATTCAGCTTGGTGGTAACGTAGATATGCAATTAAAATCTATGCTCAAAGGCGATGAAACAGAAGCGCAAATTGCAGAACTAAGAGCAAAAATAAAAGCAGATATTGAGCTAGACAAACAAAAAGTTGTTGAGGCTGGTGGTTTGTATATTTTGTGTACAGAAAGACACGAGAGCCGACGCATAGATAATCAATTGCGAGGACGTGCGGGTCGTCAAGGGGACTCTGGTGCTTCTAAATTCTTCTTGTCTATGGAAGATGATTTGATGCGTATATTTGGCTCAGATAAAATGACAGGTGTTTTGTATAGACTAGGTGTGCCAGAAGGCGAGCCTTTGGTTCATCCATGGATTAGCAAAGCACTAGAAAAAGCTCAGCAAAAAGTAGAAGAACGCAACTTTGATATTAGAAAAAGCTTGTTGAAATACGACAATGTGATGAATGATCAAAGAAAAGTTATTTATGAGCAAAGAAAAGAGTTGATGAACGCAGCAGATGTGTCTGACACACTCCAAGATATGCGTGAAGAATATTTGAGCGATGTTATCTTTTATAGTCTTCATGGCAAATCTTTGTCCAAAGATTGGGCTAGCTCAGAAATAGAGCAAGAATTGTTGCGTATAACTGGTTTTTCTATACCGATTGCAAGTTTGGCAAAAGAAGCGGATATGGATATTGAGACTTTTATTGGCCGTGTTTTGGCAAAAGTTGAAGAAGAGCTAAAAGCAAAAAATGCTCACTTGCCAGAAGAAATTATTCGTATGGTAGGAAAAAATATTTTGATACAAACAGTGGATCAACTATGGAAAGAACATATTGCTACACTGGATTATATGAGGCATACAATCGGGCTTAGAGCCTATGGTCAAAAAGATCCACTAAATGAGTATAAGAAAGAGGCTTTTAGTATGTTTTCGGATATGTTAGATGCCATCAGAGAACGAGTAACCTTCTTAACTTGTAGAGCAGAGATTAGATCTGGAGATTCTGAGAGTCTAAAATTGCAAGAAGAAAAAACTAAGATGACAGCTATTCATGAAGAGCCAAAAAATATTATTGGAGAAAATAAATCTCCAGAAGTAAAAACTACACCTTTTGCTTATGCAAAAACACAAGTAGTGGCTGAAGATGAGTCAACTTGGGGCAAGGTTGCCAGAAACGATGTTTGTCCTTGTGGCAGCGGTAAAAAATATAAACATTGTCATGGAAAAATTGCAAGCTAGTTATCTGATAAGTTTGTGACTTGATTATTAAAAGAGCAATCGCTTAGTGTGATTGCTCTTTTTGCTTGACAAATGCAATTTGTTTTGTATATTTATGGCAAATCAATGAGTTTCATTGTAGTTTTTATAATCACACTCTAAGGAGTGACACCAGTCAGCGAGGTTTCGCACACTGGTGTGCAATATTTTATAGGTAGTTGAATGTTTGACAATTTGACCAATAGGCTAGGAAGCGTTTTTTCTAAGATTACTTCTCGCGGAGTGTTGACAGAAAAAGATATTGATGAAGCAATGCGAGAAATCCGCATAGCTTTATTAGAAGCTGATGTTTCTTTGCCAGTTGTTAAAGACTTTATTGCCCAAGTAAAAGAACAGGCAGTTGGCGAAAAAGTTATTCGCTCAATTCAACCTGGACAAATGGTTATAAAAATAGTGCATGATGAGCTAGTTAAGTTGTTTGGTGCACAAAATAGTGGACTAAATTTTAATGTTGCTCCTCCAGCAACAATTTTGATGGTAGGGTTGCAAGGTTCTGGTAAGACTACAAGTTCTGCAAAATTAGCAAAATATTTGGGTAAAAAACGCAAAGTTTTGCTCGCCTCATTAGACGTTTATAGGCCTGCTGCTCAAGAGCAATTGGCACAATTAGCAACTCAAATTGATGCTTCTTCTTTGCCGATTGTTAAGGGAGAAAAGCCAATTGAAATTACCAAAAGAGCAATCGATATGGCCAAAAAAGGCGGTTTTGATGTGTTGATTTTGGACTCTGCTGGAAGACTCCATGTTGATGAAGAGCTTATGGGTGAGCTAGTTGAGGTAAAAAAACTAGCAAAACCAGCCGAGACTTTGCTTGTTGCAGATGCGATGATGGGTCAAGATGCTTGTAATGTTGCAAAAGAGTTTAATCAAAAACTAGAAATTAGCGGTATTGTTCTAACCAGAATTGATGGCTCTTCTCGAGCTGGTGCGGCTTTGTCTATGCGTATGGTTGCTGGTGCAGATATTAAGTTTTTGGGTGTTGGCGAAAAGATAGACGAGTTTGAAGAATTCTACGCAGATAGAATTGCTGGAAGAATTTTGGGGCAAGGTGATGTTGTTAGCTTAGTAGAAAAAACTGCTGAGGTTATAGATCATCAAAAAGCTGAGAAAATAGCTCAAAAAATGATGAAAGGCAAGTTTGATCTAGATGACTTGTTGGCACAACTAAAGCAGATCCAAAAAATGGGAAGCCTTGGTTCTATTATGGGAATGATCCCAGGTATGTCAAAGTTTAAGACTCAAATAGAAAGTGTTGATAGCAATAGTGTAATAAAAAAACAAGAAGCTATTATTTTATCAATGACAAAATATGAGAGAAAAAACCCAGATATTATTAAAGCATCTCGCAAAAAGCGAATCGCTGCTGGTTCTGGTGTTGATGTGTCTGACGTTAATAAGCTTATTAAACAGTATGAGCAGATGTCTACAATGATGAAAAAGATGAGCAAGGGCGGAATGAACGGTCTTGCATCAATGATGAAAAACTCTCCTATGGGTATGATGCCTAAAGGATTTGGAAATAGGTTTCCATTTTAGCCATAAGGTGGAAATTTAATAACTAACTTTTTAGAAAGGAAAATAAAATGGCAGTTCGTATAAGATTAAATCGTGGTGGTTCTAAAAAACGTCCGTTCTACCGTATTGTTGCTGCAGATTGCAGAGCTCCTCGTGACGGAAAATATTTGGAAAAATTAGGAACATATAATCCTTTGCTTCCTAAAGACCATGAGCAAAAAGTAACTTTTAATGCAGAAAGAATTGCATATTGGGTTAGCGTTGGTGCTCAACCTACAGAAAGAGTACAAAAATTGCTTTCTGCAGCTGGTATAATGGAAGCTCCTGCTAGACGTGAGCAACCAGTTAAATCTGCTCCAAAAGCAAAAGCTGTTGAAAGAATGAAAGAAAAAGCTGCTGCAGAAGCTGCAAAAATTGAAGCTGCTCAAGCAGAAGCTAATGCTCAAGTAGAAGCAGAAGCTGAAGTTGTAGCTGAATAATTATAGTTGAGGAACTTTTATGGATAATAAAGCAAAAACTTGTGTTGGGGCAATAGTTGGGGTTCATGGAATTAGGGGCGAAGTTAAGCTAAAAAGCTTTACACAAGTTGCTAAAGATGTGGCTAGCTACGGCTTGTTAGAAGACAGTTTAGGACGCAAATTTGATATAAAAGTTGTTGGCGAAT
>CAYJKS010000002.1:4120-22591 GCA_964370705.1 uncultured Azospirillaceae bacterium | reverse complement strand
TGCTAGAAGAAAGAGTTAGAGTCGTTCTAAACTATGCTGGTGATAACGAGTTTGTGATATTAGATGAATCTGGAAGCTAGTTTTTTAGCCGTTTTGCAAATGATTGAATAAAACTAAAAAAACACTATGTTTTTTTAGTTTTTTTTGTTATAGATAAAATCGGAAATAAGGTAAATTATATTGGTAATAATATTTTATGAAAAATACAAACAAAATTGCTTTAGACTCTATTAACTATAGCCCTAAAAAATCGGTTTTTTCGGCTAAAGAAGTAATTATTAGAGGTGGTGGAAAAGCAAAGGTCTGGACAATATCTTCAAAAATGCAGGTTTGTTTCTTGTTTTTTGTAGTGTTTTTTGCCGTGTGGAGTTTTTATTATTACTTTATGTATCAAAGCTCAGATCATATTATTAACCATAAAGATAACGAATTGGTAGAAACAAGAGATGCTTATCTTAACCTTATGGGCGACTTTGTTACCTTGCAAGCCAAAATCTCTGAAATGCTAGAGAATATTAAAAAAGAAGAAAAACCTAATGAAGAGATTGCTCAGTATAAACAACAAGCTCACGTTGTTAGTGACAAAATAAAAGCAATTACCGATGAAAAAGATTGGATAAATGCTCAAAAACTAGAAGAGCAAACAAATATAAATGAAGTGTCTTTGCAAAGAGATATTGCTCTTTTTGAAAGAAATGAGTTTTATCGACAGCTAAAAGATTTGCAAGAACTTGTAAAAGATATTCAAGCTGCAGAAGAAGAATTGCTAGAAAAAGTTGCAACTATTGCTAGTGATGAGGTGAGCAAAATTAAAGGGGTTGTTGATGCAATAAATAAGCCCTTAAAAAGAAAAGGCTTATATTTTAATATTATGGCAAATGACAAAAGAGGCAACTCTGGCGGTATGTATATTCCAGTTGATAATAAGTTTTTGCAAGATGAAAAAATTAGCAGCAAAATCAATAAAATTTTTGCCGATATTGATAATGTTGAATATTATAGAGAAATCTTAAAAAATGTGCCTATTGGAAAACCAACACAAAATACATGGATTTCTTCTCGATACGGGATTAGAAAAGATCCGATTAAAAACACAAGAGCATATCACAAAGGGCTAGACTTTGCAGGTAGAGTTGGAACGCCTATTAGAGTGCAAGCAAATGGCAAAGTAACAAAAGCAGGGTATAATAGTAGTTATGGTAATTTGTTAGTAATAGATCATGGGAATGGGTTTGTTACAAAATATGCTCATTTGAATAAAAATTTAGTAAAAAAAGGTGACTATGTAAAAAGGGGCGACATAATCGGAGAACTTGGTAATACTGGTCGCTCAACAGGACCGCATTTGCATTATGAAGTTTTGTATAAAGGGAAAGACGTTGATCCGTTGCCTTTTGCAGGACAAAAAGTATCTTAAAGTAAGGGAGAATAAGATGACAAAAATAAAAAGAATATTATATTTGAAGTTTGGTAGAGCTTTTGGCAAAAATAATGATAGCAACAATAACGCTAATGTAGCTATTGTGCCAACAATCATTGCTGAAAACACAAAAATTGTTGGCGATATTTCTAGTAGCGGAACCTTGCATATAGATGGTAGAGTAGAAGGCGATATTTGTTGCGATGAGCTGATTATTGGCACTAAAGGAAAGCTATTTGGAATGGTCAAAGCTAATACAATGCAAATATATGGATCGCTACAAGGAAAAGTAAAAGTAGATAGTTTGTTTGTTGCAAAATCTGCAAGTCTTGTTGGGGATGCAAGCCACAATACTATTGCAATTGAGCCAGGTGCGCATATTGAGGGTCATTGCATTAGAGCAAAAGCAGAGGCACCAGCCAAAGAAGAAAAATCTCTAGAAGCACCAACAACAGCTGCTAAGTCAAAAACAACAAAAAGCTAATTAAGATGACTGCTAAGAAGAAAAAAAGCTCAGATATAATCTCAACAGGTGTGGTGGCACAAAACCGCAGAGCAACGTTTGATTATTTTATTGACAAGAAATATGTTGCAGGTTTGCAACTTTTGGGAACAGAGGTAAAATCTTTGCGTTATGGTCATGCAAATATTATTGATTGCTATGGAGTGGAAAAAAATGGGGAGCTATATTTGACAAATATGTATATTGCCGAATATGCTAATAAAGGGTATCAAAGCCACGCAGAAAGAAGAGACAGAAAACTTTTGCTTACAAAAAAAGATATAAATGAGATTATTGGCTCAATTGCCAAAAAAGGGGCAAGTCTGGTAGCAATAAAATTGTTTTTTGATGAAAGAGGTAAAGCAAAAATAGAAGTAGGACTTGGAAGAGGCAAAAAGCTTTATGATAAAAGAGAAACCATAAAAGATAGGCAATGGGGCATAGACAAACAACGATTGTTTATGAAGTAGCAAATATTTGATATTTGACAAATCGGGATTTTTGTGCTAGGGTTTGATTATGAGCGGTGTTGACGCTTGCTACCTGCCTTTAGCGAACTTGGACGAGACAACTTAAAAAAGAATAGTTTTATTTGTAAAATATTAACCCTAATTTTTGACAGGCAGGTATCAGAAGTTTATGTTAGGAGTTAGTGTTATGACAAATAATATTCAAAATTTAAATTCAATTTTAGATACAATAAATTCAAGCAACAAATTGCTAAGTTTTGCTGCGCCGATTGCAAAGGCGTTGGTAGAACCTGTTGAGGCAAAACAAATTGCAGTTTTAGAAAACAAAACTGTAGTTATTGCTTTGGAACATAAGTTCTTGGGTGCAGTTTTGTCTTCTCAAGTAGTGCTAAATAAAATTGGCATAATGTTTGACAAGCCATTATATTTGCCCAAAGATGAGGTTGCAAAAATTTATGATTATGCAGTTCAAAATGAGCTTGTAAAAACTTTTGTTAAGCAAGATTTGAGCTTTGGCTCAGAAGAAAAGAACTTATCTTCTCAAGAAGTAGAAGAACTTTTTGCAAAATCTACAATTTTGAGCTCTTATCTAAGAGCAAGCTATACTCACGACAAAAATCTTGACTGGATAAGAGATGTTGAAGCAAGAGATTTCAGTTTGCAAAAAAAAGGTAAGTATTTGGAGTTTGTAGGTTCAAAAATAAAAATATCTTCTCCGTCATTTGCAGTTTTTGATAATGGAGATTTGTATTACAATCGCTATCTTGGAAATAGGATAGAATCGCTAATTAGTAATTTGCACCTTAAAAAAATAGAAGTAAAAAAGCAAATATTTGTGAGCTTAGAAACAGTAGAAGAAATTTATTTGTATGCTCAAAAACTTTATAAAGATAGGCTTGTAGAAAAAACTATTTTGTCACCTAATGAGTTTGTGGCACAGATTTTTGCTGAGGAAGGTAAATGTCTAACCTCGCAAACTTCTAGCAAAATTTTGCCAGAGATTAGGGGAAAGTTTGTAGTTCTTTTAGGCGGTAGAATTTTGGTAGCAGATAATTTGCTTCATGCTCAAAAAAGAGCCATATCTGCCTATATTAGAGAAGACGTTCCTGAGTTTAAGAAGATGTTCTTTTTTGCAGATGAGAATGTTCCGCAGTCTTATATTGATGAGGTTTATGCTCAAGTAGAAAGTAACATATTTGATATGGCAGAAAAAAATATAATAAGTGAAGCCTCAAGTCACGATGAAGCGATAAAATTTTTTGCAAATGGTGCAAAGTGCTTGAGCTTGGCAGATACCTTATTGCGTGTAGAAGATAGGCATAAGCTAGCAGTTTTTTCTAATGGTGTGGTTGTTGTTAGTAAGGGTGAAGAAAAAAGCTACGAACTATATGAGATGCAAAAAAAATATAAAGAACTAAACTTACAAGAACCGTTGGTGGCTAACCCTTCTTGCGTGCTAGCAATATATGAAATTGCAGCTCAAAAGCAAAAAACTTTTAGAGATATTGTGATTGAGAAACTAAAGAAGCTTGCAAAAAAACTTAGTGATAAGAAAAATATGTCTCATACAGATGCCTTAGAAGATGTTGCAAAAAACTATGGTTATGCAAGTTGGAAGAAGCTAACACAAATAAGTGAAGACTATGCTTGCCACTTGCTCAAAGACATAGATGCAGAAGAAAAAACTGGCTTTTTGCTTTTAATCTAATTTTTGCTAAAAAAATAACCCTAGAATATATTTTGTGATATGTTCTAGGGTTATAGTAATTAGTGCTATAGGTTATTTAAGGCTAGGGTTTCTAATTGTTTGATTTTGTCTCTATATATTACAGCTTGTTCAAACTCTAGGTTTTGGGCAGATTCTTTCATTAGCTTAGTTAGTTCTTTTATTTTCTTATCAATATCTTTTAGCTCATCCTTACTTGTTCCACTATCTTTTACATAGTCTGTTTCGCTCATTTGTCTTAAGGTAGAAGATATAGATTTTTTGATTGTGGTTGGAGTTATTCCATTTTGTAGATTAAACTCAATTTGTTTTTTTCTTCTTCTTTCGGTTTCTTCTAAGGCGGTTTTGATAGAACCAGTTATTTTGTCAGCATACAAAATAACTTTGCTATTGGCATTACGTGCTGCTCTGCCAATAGTTTGGATTAGTGAGCGAGTAGAACGCAAAAATCCTTCTTTGTCGGCATCAAGGATTGCTACAAGAGAGCATTCTGGAATGTCTAGTCCCTCGCGAAGTAAGTTAATCCCGACCAAAACGTCAAAAACACCTAAGCGTAAATCTCTGATAATCTCAATTCTTTCTAGAGTGTCTATATCTGAGTGCATATATCTAACTTTTATGCCATTTTCGTTTAGATATTCGGTTAAATCCTCAGACATTTTTTTTGTTAGAGTTGTAACCAGAACCCTTTCGCCTTTTTGAGCAGTTTTTATGCATTCTGTCATAAGGTCATCAATTTGATTTTCTACTGGTTTGATAACGCAAATTGGATCGGTTAGTCCTGTTGGGCGAATAATTTGCTCTACAAAAACTCCTTTGCTTTGTTCAAGCTCCCAGTCACCAGGTGTGGCAGAAACAAAAATTGATTGTGGTCGCATTTTGTCCCATTCTTCTAATCTTAAAGGGCGATTGTCAACACAAGAAGAAAGCCTAAATCCATATTCTGCCAAGTTAGATTTGCGGTTAAAGTCTCCTTTATACATTCCGCCAATTTGTGGCACAGAAATATGGCTTTCGTCCATAAACAAAATTGCATCTTGAGGCAAATATTCAAACAAGCTTGGGGGAGGCTCTCCTGGAAGACGCCCTGTCAGATAGCGAGAATAGTTCTCGATACCTTTGCATTGTCCAGTAGTTTCTAGCATTTCAAGATCAAAACGGGTGCGTTGCTCTAGTCTTTGAGCTTCTAGTAATTTGTTTTGCTTCTTAAGCTCTTCTAGCTCAATTTTTAGGTCATGTTTTATTTTTGTAATGGCTTGCGACAAGGTTGGTCTAGGTGTTACATAGTTGCTCGCAGGATATATGGTAATTTTATCAAGATTTTTTATTTTTTTGCCTGTTAGGGAGTCAAATTCATAAATAGCCTCAATCTCGTCACCAAAAAAAGACACTCGCCAAGCTCTATCTTCGTAGTGAGCTGGAAAAACGTCTAAAATATCTCCTTGAACCCTAAAGCTACTTCTAACAAAATTTGTCTGGTTGCGTTCATATTGTAGTTGAGTTAGTCCTGCAAAAATTTCTTTTGGTGGAATCTCTTCTCCAATACTAAGCTCTATCTTCATTGCCGAATAAGACTCAGGATCGCCAATACCATAAATGCAAGAAACTGATGCAACAATAATAACATCTTTATTTTCTAGCACACTTCTAGTTGCAGAGTTTCTCATCCTGTCTATTTGCTCGTTTATTGCCGAGTCTTTTTCTATGTAGGTGTCTGTTTTGGCAACATAGGCCTCGGGCTGATAATAATCATAATAAGAAACAAAATATTCTACTTGATTATTGGGGAAAAACTCCTTCATCTCGCTATATAGCTGGGCAGCTAAAACTTTGTTAGGTGCCATAATAAGAGCAGGCCTTTGACTTTGTTCAATTATTTTTGCCATAGTAAAAGTTTTGCCAGAACCTGTACCGCCTAACAAAACTTGATTTTTTTGTCCTTCTTCTAGCCCTTTGCAAAGCTCCTTTATTGCTTGAGGTTGGTCACCTGCCGGAGCAAAGGGGCTCTCAATCTTAAAAGTTTGGCTCATGTTATTGCCCTAAAGAAAGCGCTTGCTCTAGTAAAGCATTGCTAACTTCTAAGGCTTTTTGTGGAGACATATTTGAGATTATGGCAGAAATTTTGTCACTATCCATAATCGCAAATAAAGGTATAATCTTTTGAGAGTCTACATTTTGTAGAATTTGTGCAACCTCTTTGGCAGGCATATCAGAATATATTTTTGCCAAGTGCTCTATGCTTTTGTCTTGAGTTTTTGTTGGAGCAGGAGTAGAGGTTTGAATGGTTGTTGTGCTAGCTGGTTTTTTTACCAAAAAATCGGACTCAAAAAGTCCTGATAAGCGAATCGATAAAGATACAAATAGCAAAGTTATGATTAAGTAAATATAGTATGATTTATTAGACTTTGGCAAAATATTCTCCTATTTGATAGAGTTTAGTGCTTTTATTAATTCTGCTTCTGCTTCTGAGCGGTAATCTTGTAGGTTGTCATCAACATCAATATCTTTTTTTGGGTTGTCAAAATTAGATGACAGGCTAGGATAAGTTTTGGGAGTTGCTTCAATTGTTTTTTGCAAAGATGGGGCAATTGATTGTGGGTATTTTGTAGTAGATATAGCTTCTTCTAGTTTTTTTGCTAAGAATTCTGCGCGGCCGTTGCTGTATTCTAATTCTTTTTTTGTGCTTTTGGCAAAATTAACCACGTTCATAAGCTCTTGCGCAGATTTTGTGGTTGCTTCTTTTAGTTTGGGCACGGCGTTTTCTGCTTTGGCAGCAGCCTCGTTAAGCAGTTGGGTAAGCTGAGTTAAACTACGCTGATTGTTGCGTAGTATGGTTAAGTTTTTGTTGAGCTTAATTAGGTATAATATCGTTGGAATTAGCAAAGCAATAATTGCAATGTTTATTATAAGTTCTAAATCAATCATTTTGTTACCTTTTTTGTGACTCTTAATACAATTTTATTATTTTTTTTACCCATAATTGCCTTATGAGTTGTCATGTTTTTATTTATAATATCAATTTCGGTATTTTTTGCAATATCTAAGGCAATAAAATTTCCTTTTTTAAGCTCAAATATTTGCCTTAGGGGTATTTTTTTGTTTGCAACAACGCAATCTAGCTCAATTTTTGCTTTAAGAGCATGTTGAAGTATTTTGTTTTTTGAGCCCGCTTGGTTAGTGGTGGCTATGGGCAAAGATATATTTATGTTGCCAGTTTGACCGTTTAGTTCAAGATTGATGCTAGTTAGTATGTTTTGCTCTTGAGATGCTATATTTGTGTTTTTTTCTATAATATCAATGCTTGTTTGTTGATTTTTTTCTTTGGATATAATGCTGTTTATGTCGTTGGTTATTTTGCTGATTAGCTTTTTTTCTATATTGGTATAACTTTGTTTTTTGTGCGGATTTGAGCTTTTGCTTGCCCCTAAGACTGCAGCAATTAGAATATTTGTTGCATTATTAGAAAACTGCATAAATCCCCAAAAATTATTGTTACTTTTTATGCTAAAAAGTAATGAATCTGCATAGTCTGGCATTGACAAAGAGTAACTATTTGTAACGTTTGTTTTAAGAAAAGGGTTAAGCTCTTGCAAGTATTTGTTAATTGAGCTGTTAATGTTTTTTGTTAGTTTTTTGAGGCTTGCTTGAGTAATTTGCAAAATGTTATCTTGACTTTTTGGAGGAGATAATAGCAAAGAAATCTCTTCTGGTTGCAAGGTTATGCTCGTAGAGATATTTTGTTTTGATGTGTTTTTGTGACTAGAGCTCATTATTGCCTCTTTGGGAGTATCTTTTGTTTGTCATAAATTAGCATAGTTTGGTGTTTTTACAAGTTTTTTGTTATTTTTACTTTTTTTTAAATAAAAATATGCTAAAATAGTAGGTGGTGCAATCTGATTGAGAGAGGTTTTTTATGTATTTATGGTTAATTATTGCTACTTTTGTTACGGCGATATATGCTGTTTCTCAATCATTTAGAAGTGATATAGATAAATTATATGTTGAGCCTCAGGCACAGGTAGTGACCACAAAATTATATGTGCAACACGAGGCTGCAAAAACATATATGATGACTAATATTTCAAATGCCACAGATGCTTCTGGTGCTCCGACTTATAAGCCAACGTTTGAGATGGGAAAAATAGATATTAATGGAGCTGGTGCAGGTTCATTAAAATCATTAGGCTACCTTCCTTATGGTTTTGAAGCTGATTCTGGTGGAACTAACTTTGATTCGTTAGTTTATTGTTTGGACAAGTCAGATGCTACAAAAGTCCCAGATGATTGTGCAATGGGGACAATTGATTGTTGTCAGGCAGATGATGCTAGAATTTATTTGGTGAGCTTTGGTTGTGTTCCAAATAAGTGGAAGAATATGTTGACAGGCAAGCCTTTGCCCAAATTGCTTGGTGCAATGAAGACTACTTACGGGTTTTTGAATGGTTTGGGATATGTTGTTGATGAAGACGAAGTTACATTTGATGCAAGCTTAAAAACAATAACTTCTAGTATGGGTATTTGGGGGCAAGGTGATAGGTATTATATTCCAATACCTCAATACATTACTTCTACGCAAATATCCGGAGTGGGTGTAGAGTCGTTTAGCACTGTTTGTGGAGAAAATAGAACAGTGCCAAATCCTTCTAATCCATCGGGACCTCCAATAGAATATGGGTGTGATTATTGTCTTGTTTATATGACGCCTTTCTAAGTTTATAAAACTATGTTACAAATTTATTGCAAATTCTCAAATTGCAATGATTCTTCTTTATATTTTTTATACACTATGTTAGACTATATTTAGAGTAGTTTAGAAAGTTTTGTATATGTGTTGTAGAAATATTAAAGTTTCTTAAATGCATATACTTTATTGTTGTATGAGGAGTAAGGTAATGAATAAGGTGCTGAAAAAAGTTAATGAAACAGGGACTTTGTTAGTAGAAGCAATGGCTATGTTAGCGTTGATTTCTATGGTAACACCTGTTTTGTATAAAAAAGCAGCAGAAAGAACAGCTGAGTTGCAAGATATTAACGCAGCAAACCAGTTGCGAGTTTTTTCTAATGCGTTGGATTCTTATATAAAAGATAACTTTGCTCAAATTACAGATCCAAGTGGTTCTTCCACAATCACAACAGCTTGCGGTTCTGTTTCTTATGATGGAGGTGGCTCAACAGCAGTTTTTGACCTAGAGCAATTATGCGAATATTTGCCTTATGGATTCTTAGATGGCAGCGACAAAGCATATTCTACTCAAATGTTTAATGATGATTATCAAGTATCTATTGTCACATCTGGTTTTGGCTCAGATGCACAAACAGTTACGGGCTTTGTAAAGGCGAGTCCTAAAGCTGGTGCTAATTTTGGCAGAACAAGAGCCTCTCGTGTTGCAACAATGGTAGGTAGTAATGGTGGTTATGTTACCAATAATGTGGCAATGGGGTCTCAGGGTATTTGGCAAGCAGATACAGGTAATGCGGGACTGGGTTTTGGGAACCTTGCTGACAATACTTTTGTGGTTTCTTCATTGCAACCAATTTCTTCTCAAGGTTTGGCTAACGAAGATGTGTTGCACCGTAAATATGAGCCTCAAAATAACAACATCTTAAATACTATGGAAACAGACTTATTCATGGGTATTAGTGCAGGAACACCTAACAACATTAGCTTGGTTAACCAAATTATTTTATCGCCAATGGACAGTAGAATGATTGCTGCCGGCGAGAAAGGTGCCCCAGCTGATTCGGTTGAAACACCTTATGCTCAAGATCTAAAAAACGCCTTATATATTGATAATGGCGGTGGTGCATATATTGAAGGCGACTTTTATGCCTTAGACTCATTATTTACGGTTAGCGAAGCCGAAGGACTCGCTTATTATAGAGCATCAACTCCTGCTGCTGGCGGTGTACCTGCTGCAGGTAAGGTAAAACTTCTTGAAGTTGATGACGAGGCTTTTACTTATGGTAATATTGCCGCATCTGGAACTAAACCAGTTTTTAATGTATCTGCTGATGAAACTAAAGGTGTGTCTTATTCTTATGGTGATGCGACTACAGGCACAACAGATATCTTTTTGGCAAATAACAAAATGTTTACGGCTGGTAATAAAGGCTTTAAGGTTATGGATAGGTCAACAGCAAGAGGAACACTAAAAAATTGGACAGGTGATACCACTTGGGCAACAGTTATTGGTGGTAGTGATGGTCCTCATAGCGGAACATATGCCGAATATGACAAGGACGGAAATAAGGTTACAGAATATACAACGGCCCAACCTTATGCCTTAACAGTTGATGGCCCTGCTTATGTAAAAGATACATTGCACGTTGGTCAATTAAGAACATCTGATATTGACGTTGCAAATCTTAGAGCTGGTGCAGATCCTGCAGATTTGAGCACAGCAACTGATGCAACTTTTTATACTGTTACAGATGTAGACTCATTGGTTGTTGGTGCTAATGATGGAGCAGGCGGCGTCGCTACGCCAAGATTGCAAATCTCAGAAACAGATGTTGTAGCAACGGCATCGTCTCCAGATATTTTTGCAGGTATAATCATGGAGCATGAAGCTGGTGTGGATATTTCTGGTGGTGCAGCTACTGGAACAACAGGTGGTGTTTGGGCAGATGATCCTCAAGCAAATACTTTGAGATTGGGAGCAATAGATGCTGTAGAAATAAGAACACAACAAGTTGGTGCAGGTGGTGCAGTAATCGATGGTGCTGTTAATATCCAAGATAGAATGCTAACTGTTGAAAAAGATGACGCTTTGGGTATTTATAATGTAAAATCTGCAGTAGATGAGTTTATTATTGGTAAGACTGCAGGTGGTGCTGACGGTAACGTTGATCAGGTTTTTCCTGCTATGTATGGAGAAGATGCTACAGATGCTAGATTGATATTGGCAAACGCAGGATTGTCTGTTTATAGTAATACTAATGTTCCTATATTAGAAGTTGTTTCTGCTCCGACTGGGTCGCCAGATTTGATTGATGGTGTTGCATCTACGAGAGCGACTGGAAGTTTTGGCGTTTATGATACTCAGCCAACAAACTATGTGTCTGCTAGATCTGGAGCAGCTACTAACGAAGCTGTGTTTTATGTTGATGATGACGGTATTGTTGTTAGTGCAACAAAAACAACTCCAAACACAACAGCATTAGGTGTTGTAGAAGGTGAGAACATTTTAGAAGTAGATACAAACGTTGCTAATATAGGTGGTGGCAATAACAGTATTTATATTAGAAAAGGTGTAATCTCTATAGAAGGTTCTGGCGGAAACAGAGTTAGTTTGGGCAGTGGAACTGGTGGCGTCACAGCTGATTATGCCAATGCAACAACTGCTCAAGGTTATATTACTGCAGACAGGTTTATATCTAATACAGTTCCTGCCAAAGATGCCTTAGATATGAGTCAAGATGGGCCTTATAATACTCCTGAAGCTGAGTTGTATAATAAGTATGAAGTAAACCCTGCTTATACATCTGTTATGCATGACATCAAGCTCACAACAAGAGGCGGTGCTAGACTAAGTGACATTTTGCCAGACTTTATTAACAAAGGTATTTATGTTACAGATACTGATCAAGTCGCAAATGTTAAATGGGCTGGTGCTGGAACAAATGTTCCTGCTAAGAATGATGCTGGCGAAAATGATAATGTTTCTGCTTGGACTGGAAAGGTTCCTACTCCTACTTGTCCTCCTGGCTATGCGAAGGTGATTACGATTAACCCTGCAGGCTGGGCGATGTCTGAGGCAGGTACTCCTGGACCTGAGTTTATGACTAAAGGTAGTGGGGTTGGAGATATATATACACACAATAACCCATACTTGTACTTTTTCTCTGATGACCAAGCTACTCAATCTAGGGTTGGTGCAGGAACTGGCGCAGGTACGGTGTCTCCTCTAACATTCCAAAAAAATACTTGGTTGAAAGCCATGGCGCTTCCTATTTGTAATAATAAATTAGATAATTGCACAGCGGGAACTGTTCCTGGTGCAGCAATTAACACAGACTTTACTGGTTGGGGTGTAATATTGGGCTTTATTTATCCACAAATTTGGTTTAATCACCTAATTGATAATTCTGGTGTTTCTTCTGACAATGTTACTGGTGATACATATATAGCTCCTACAGGACCAGGAACAGGAAGCGGTAACACTGTTTATTGGAACCTATTCCCAGTTAAATACAAACAAATAGAAGCCTACACTACCGTGTATTGCTACTTTGATAGAAAAAATAGTGGTTTTAATGATGAATATGTTGATAAAGAATATGATCAAATAAACAATTTTAGAGATTTCTATGAGAAGGATAATCCAAATTATAATACAAGGCTTAATGATCCCGCCTTGAAATATAAGGATCCTTGGTAGTTATAAATTGTCTTAATAAAAAATCTCTCCTATATAGGAGAGATTTTTATGTTTATAGTAGCAAAATTATTTTGTGTTTTTTAGAGCATCTAAAAAACCTTGTAAGATATATGAAGCTGCAGAGGAATCTAGTTTTTGTTTGCGTTTTTGCCTAGACATATCTACTTCTTTTATAAAAAAGTTTTCTATTGCTGAAGAAGATAAGCGTTCATCCCATAAAAAATATGGCAGATTGAGCGATTCAGATAGTTTTTGAGCAAAGGTTCTAACTTCTGCGGCTATTTCTCCTTCTTGACCATTCATTTGCAGTGGTAAGCCAAAAACCATTGCTCCCACCTCTTTTTCTGAGATAATATTTTTTATTTGAGCCAAATCTTTGCTCCAAGATTGACGATGCAAAATTCCATAAGATGAGGCAATTGTTTGAGATAAGTCAGAAACAGCAATGCCGACACGTTTTGTTCCATAGTCAAAACCTATAATTGATTTTTTTGTAGGAATGATTTTTTTGTACTCAACAATATCCATAGCTAACTCCTTATTGCAAATAAGATATTAATAGTATATATATGTTTATAAATCTAGTTAAATCTCATCTTTTAAGGATATTGTTTGATGAAAATATTTTATTATATTACCTTGGTGCTATGTTTGGGAATAAGTAATGCAAAGGCAGAGCTAAAAATTGATATTAGTGGTGCCATGCGAGAGCCTATGCCAATTGCTATTCCAGAGTTTTCTAGTGATAGTGACGTTTCGGAGACTTTTGGTGAGCAAATTAGAGAAGTTGTTGTTGCTGACTTAGAAAGATCTGGCTTGTTTAGAGTTATTGATAAAGATAGTTATATTCAAGAATTTTCTTCAATAAATGAGATGCCAGAGTTTTCTGACTGGCAAGCAATAAACGCTTTAGCTTTGGTGCAATCGGCAATAAGTGAGATTGATGAACAAAATTTAAGAGTTGAGTTCAGATTGTGGGATGTTTATTCTCAAGAACAACTAAAGGGGCAGGCTTTTTCTACGACCAAAGATAATTGGAGGCGTATTGCCCATGTTATTGCAGATACTATATATGAGCAAATAACTGGAGAAAAAGGGTATTTTGACACTCGTATAGTCTATATTTCTGAAAGTGGACCAGCAACACAAAGGATTAAACGTTTGGCGATTATGGATCAAGATGGTGAAAACCATAAGTTTTTGACCTCAGGCGCATCTATGGCTCTAACTCCTAGATTCTCTCCAAATTTGCAAAAAATTACATATCTCTCTTATGCAGGGTCAATGCCAAAAGTTTATATTTTGGACATACAAACTGGCAAGCAACAGTTAGTTGGAGAATTTGAGGGCATGACTTTTGCACCTGTTTTTTCTCCAGATAGCTCTCATCTGTTGTTAACATATGCACAAAATGGAGTTTCTAATATTTATGAAATGAATTTGGCTACAAATGATATTAAAAAGCTTACATATGGAACAGCAATAGATACTTCGCCAAGTTATTCACCAGATGGAAAGCAAATTGTGTTTAATTCTGATAGAGGCGGAAATCAACAATTATACACAATGGATCGTGATGGTAGTGACGTAAAGAGAATTAGCTTTGGTAATGGGCGATATGCAACACCTGTATGGTCGCCAAGAGGAGATTATATTGCTTTTACAAGAATGTTTGAAGGACAGTTTTATATTGGGGTTATGTATCCAGATGGCAGCGGTGAACGTTTGATTACTAGTGGATATTTGGTAGAAGCTCCTGTTTGGGCACCAAATGGAAGAGTTTTGATGTATTTTAGGCAAGACAGAGGAACATCGCGTAGTCGTGCTCCTGTAAAGTTATTTTCTATTGACTTAACAGGACATAATGAGCGTATGCTTGTAACTCCTGCAGACGCGTCAGATCCTGCCTGGTCACCATTGCTGCCTTAGTTAAGGCAAATAAAAAAGCTCCCGATTGGGAGCTTTTTTTGTATTTTTATCAAATTATCCTTGGCAAGCCTTAAACTTAGGATTTTTTTTGTTGATAACAAAAATACGACCTTTGCGACGAACGATTTTGCAATCTTTATCGCGAATTTTCTTTGACTTCAAAGAGCTATAAACTTTCATAACATATTCCTCATACTCGATGTTTTGTTGCAAAGTATGATAAAAACTGTATATTGTCAACTAAATTTTTGGTAAAAAGTGAAGATTATTTTTGCAAAGCAAAATATTATCTCTATAATCAAGCTATAAATTGGAGAATTTTGTAATGAAAAAAACATTTTTAGCAGTATTTGCTTTAAGCATTATTTGTGTATCTAATGCATGGGCTCAAAGGCAAATGACTTATGTGGAAGAGGTGCAGGCTCTTGGTTTTGTGGCGGGGCAGGGTCTTGCTTGTGGAGCTACAAAGCAAGATACTTTTGAGATGCTAGCAAGAGCAATCATTATTACCAAAGCAACAAGTGATAGCAATCAGGCAAATGGAATGTATGCTTTTAATGCTGCCAAAGCTGACGCGTATTTTTCTAAGCAAATGGACGGATTTTTTGATTGTGCTACTATTAACAGAAGATTTGACAGGCAAGACATTTTTAAGATAGTCTTGTATGCGGATGGTTCTCTTAAAATGCCAGATGGTAAAGTTATTGAACCCAGAAAGCCTTATGATGCAAGGATTCTAATGACAAAAAATGACAAGGCAAGACAAGAGGCGCAGGCTATATATAATAAGGGCGATAAAGTTAAAGCAGGAGAAATTAGTGTTAGCTCTCAAAATAATACGCCAGAACCTGCTAAAAAAGAAGTAACAAAAAAAACTAATAAGCAAAATGGTATAAAACATATTAAAAGATAATAAAAACAAATAAAATAAAAAGGAATTTGAAAAAAATGGCTTCGTATCAATATATTTATGTAATGCAAAATTTAACAAAAGTTTTTCCAGGAGGCAAAGAACTTTTTAAGGGAATAACATTGTCTTTTTTACCTGGGGTAAAAATTGGTGTATTAGGCTCCAATGGTGCAGGTAAATCTACATTGCTAAAAATTATGGCAGGTATTGACAAAGACTATAATGGCGAGGCATGGGCTGCAGAAGGAGTTAGGGTTGGCTATTTGGAGCAAGAACCTCAACTAGATGCAAGCAAAAATGTGATAGAAAACATTATGGATGGTCTTAGCGAAACAAGAGATTTGCTTAAAAAGTTTGAAGAAATATCAGCAAAATTTGCAGAGCCAATGAGTGATGAAGAAATGGACGCTCTTATAAATGAGCAGGCCGAAGTTCAAGAAAAAATAGATGCTTGCAATGGTTGGGACTTTGAAAGAGGCATAAAAATAGCAATGGATGCCTTGCGTTGCCCTCCAGCAGAGGCAGATGTTACAAAACTTTCTGGTGGAGAAAAAAGACGTGTTGCATTGTGTAGGCTTTTGTTGCAAAAACCAGATATGCTTTTATTAGATGAGCCAACAAACCATTTAGATGCCGAATCGGTTGCATGGTTAGAAAGACATCTAGAAGACTATAAGGGAACTGTTGTGATGATTACGCATGATAGATACTTTTTAGACAATGTTACTGGTTGGATTTTGGAACTAGATAGAGGTCAAGGGATTCCTTATGAGGGCAATTATACCTCTTGGCTAAGCCAAAAACAAAAACGTTTGGCACAAGAAGAAAAAGATGAGTCTTCTCGTCAAAGAACTCTTGCAAATGAACTAGAATGGGTAAACAAAAATCCTAAAGGAAGACAAGCGAAGTCAAAGGCACGTATTAGCGCTTATGAAGACTTGCTTGCAGCATCTGCCAAAGATAAGGTTACTTATGCTCATATAGATATTCCAATGGGAGAAAGATTAGGCGATTTGGTTGTTGAGGCAACAAATCTTTCTATGGGATATGGAGATAGATTGCTTATTGACAATTTGTCTTTTAAGATTCCAAAAGGAGCCATTGTTGGTATTATTGGGCCTAATGGTGCAGGAAAAACCACTTTGTTTAGAGTTATTACTGGACAAGAGCAACCTTTGAGCGGAAGCCTTAGAATCGGTGATACTGTTACTTTGGGTTATGTTGACCAGTCAAGAGATAATCTTAATCCTGACAAAAATGTATGGGAAGAAATCTCTAATGGTTTAGACATTATAGAGCTTGGCAAAAAACAAATGCCTTCAAGAGCATACGTGGGACAGTTTAATTTTAAGGGCGGAGATCAGCAAAAGAAAGTTGGACAACTCTCTGGTGGTGAAAGAAATCGCGTTCATTTGGCAAAAATGCTACAAAAAGGTGCGAATGTTTTGTTACTAGATGAGCCTACAAACGACCTTGATATTGACACATTGCGTTCTTTGGAAGAAGGAATTATGGCTTATCCAGGTTGCGTTTTGGTTACTTCGCATGATCGCTGGTTTTTAGATAGATTAGCAACACATATTCTTGCTTATGAGGGCGACAGTCAAGTTGTGTGGTTTGAGGGCAACTTTGAGGAATACGAAAAGGACAAACGTCGTAGACTGGGCGATGATGCTTGTAATCCTCATAGCATAAAATATAAACCATTAGTTAGATAGTTTTTTTAATACTTAAAAAAATATATGCTATGAGGTAACTCATAGCATATATTTGATATTTTGATTGATTTTAGAAAACAATTTTTATTTATTGTTGAATCTGTTATTGTCTGCTGTTTTTTGATAATATTGCTTTATGTTAAATGGTAGGCTCTTCCATACTTTGGTTTTGAGCTGTTTTTGCCAAAGTGGAAAAGTGGTAATTCTGCCATATTCAGTATCTGTCATTAGAGGACGAACGTTTTTGATTATGTCAATGCAATTAGGGTATCTGGTATGAGCAGGTAAAGAAAGTAATATTTCTGCCATTTTTTTGTAGCTAGATAGTTGCTTTTTTTTGTCTTGTTTACCGATGTTTGTTTGTAGCTCACAATATGCAGATTGAGCGTGTTTTTCTACAAAGATTAAGTATTTGTCTTTTGAAGAATATTGTGAAGAAATTTGAGGATACGTGCTAGAGTAATATTTTGACAGCTCATAGCTAGACAACTTCAGTTTATGTAGGTAGTGCATTATTGTAGTTAGAGTTGTATCTTTTAGTTTAATATTTTCTTTTTTTGTTTTTGTTAAAAAATTTTTTGTGTGAGAAAACCATTTTTTTGCCATTTGATCAGTCAGATTATCGGAAGCAATGTTTGAATATATATTTATCATATACCAGCTATCTCTTGCTTCAGGATTATTTGGAAAGTTGTTTTCCATTCTTGCAACAATAGGAACTAGTTTTTGTTGATAATGTTGATAAAGATCAGGGTCTTCAATTACCTCATCGAGGTTTTGAGAAAAATCTTTAGAATATTGGTCATATTGCTGTTTTGCTAGTTCAAAAGATTCTTGGTTATTTGTCATAGTCAAAAACTCCGCTGCTTTATAGTTCTTTGGTCATTTTTGCAAAGGTAATGCCATTTTCTTCAAAGAGATCGCCTTCTTGTTTGTATCCAAGTTTTTCATAAAAATTAACCACACTAAGCATTGAGTGCATAATTATGGTTGAGTATTGGGCTTTTTTGGCTCTGGATTCGGCATATTTTATGAGTTCTCGTCCAATTCCTTCTCCTTGATGCTTGCTTGCAACTGCAACCTGCATAAGTCTAATTTCTTCGTTATTTATGGGAACGAGCATCAAGCCTCCAACAAGAGAATCGTCAAGATTATCTATGCAGGCAATATGAAGGTAGCTTGCTTCTTGATCGCGATACTTGTCTAAAAATTTTAGCCCCAAAGGCTCTAATAGAACTTTGTATCTGAGTTCTAAAAGTTCTTCATAACGAGAAGAATTAAAAACAACTTCGATAATTTTTTTCATCTTTTTTCCTCCATATAATTATTATTTATCATATTTAAGTTTTTTTAGCAATAATATATTGCTTTATACGCATTTTTATCTTATTTATAGGTAAAATAATAAAATAGTA
>CAYJKS010000002.1:1296-4110 GCA_964370705.1 uncultured Azospirillaceae bacterium | reverse complement strand
GATTAAATTGACACAAGACCTAAAATTAATCAGAAACTTTGCAATTATTGCTCATATTGATCATGGCAAATCAACTCTTGCTGACCGTCTTATAGAATATTGCGGCGGACTTACTAATAGAGAGATGCAAGAGCAAGTTTTGGATTCTATGGATATAGAAAGAGAAAGAGGAATAACCATAAAGGCACAAACTGTTCGCTTAAACTATAAGGCAAAAGACGGTTTGACTTATCAGCTAAATCTTATGGACACTCCTGGTCACGTGGATTTTTCTTATGAAGTTAGTCGCTCGTTAGCATCTTGCGAAGGCTCTATTTTGGTTGTGGATGCAACTCAAGGGGTTGAGGCTCAGACTTTGGCAAATGTGTATTTGGCACTAGATAATGATCATGAGATTATTCCAGTATTAAACAAAATTGACTTGCCATCTGCAGAGCCAGAAAAAGTAAAACAACAAATAGAAGATGTTATTGGCTTAGACACAAGTGAAGCCGTGAATACTTCTGGCAAATCTGGGCTTGGTGTTCCTGATTTGTTAGAAGCAATTGTGCAAAGATTGCCACACCCTGTTGGTGATGAGAATCAAGAGCTTTCGGCGCTTTTGATTGACAGTTGGTACGATGTTTATTTGGGCGTTATTATCTTAGTTAGAATCAAAAATGGTATATTGACCAAAAAACAACAGATTAGAATGATGTCTAATAATGCTGTTTATCAGGTAGAAAGAGTTGGCGTTTTTTCTCCAAAAATGCAAGATGTAGATGCTTTGTATCCTGGCGAAATGGGTTTTATTACTGCTAGTATTAAAAGTGTTAGTGATTGTAGTATTGGAGACACAATTACCGATAATAAAAAACCTGCACAAGTAGCACTAAAAGGATTTAAGCCTTCTGTTCCAGTTGTGTTTTGTTCAATTTTTCCGATAGATAGCTCGCAATATGAGGTGCTAAAAGATGCTTTGGCAAAACTCAAATTAAATGACGCTAGTATTGAGTTTCAAAATGAGAACTCGGCAGCTCTTGGACTGGGTTTTAGATGTGGATTTTTGGGATTGCTACATATGGAGATTATTCAAGAAAGGTTGGGCAGAGAGTTTAATCTAGACTTGATTACAACCGCTCCTTCGGTGGCTTATTTGATTAATATGAATAAAGGCAATCAAATAACTTTGCATAATCCTGCAGATATGCCCGATTTATCTACTGTAAAATCTATTGAAGAACCTATGGTAAAAGCAACAATTTTGGTGCCAGATGAGTATTTGGGAGCAGTTCTAAAACTTTGCAATGACAGGCGTGGAGAACAAATAGAGCTTACATACGCTGGTGCAAGGGCTATGGTCGTATATAAGATTCCGCTTAATGAGATTGTGTTTGATTTTTATGATAGGCTCAAATCAATTACAAGCGGGTATGCAAGTTTTGATTACGAGATTATTAATTATCAAGAATCTGATTTGGTTAAGGTTCAGATACTTATAAACGAAGAGCCAGTTGATGCCTTGGCATTTTTGTGTCACCGCCAACAAGCAGAAAGCAGAGGAAGACAAATTTGTGAAAGGCTAAAAGATCTTATACCAAAGCATTTGTTTAAGATTCCAATTCAAGCTGCTATTGGTGGTAGAGTTATTGCCAGAGAAACTATTTCTGCGATGAGAAAAGATGTTACAGCAAAATGCTATGGTGGTGATATTACTCGTAAACGAAAACTTTTAGATAAGCAGAAAAAAGGAAAGCTTAGAATGCGACAATTTGGTAAAGTAGAAGTACCACAATCTGCATTTATTGAAGCCTTGAGAATCGGCGATAACAAATAGCAAGAAGCTAACAAAAAAACTCAAGTATCACACTTGAGTTTTTTTATATTTTTTTATGATAAGGTTATTGTGACACACCGAATGACCTTGCCTTTAGCTTGTTCCAGCCTTGAGAGTTCTTTTTCTCTTCTGCGGCTTTTTGGGCTTGTTGTGTTTCTACTTTCTCTGCCCATTTTCTGATTGGTTCACTACTTTTGTTTACAATTTTGCGTTGGGCTTCGTCTTGGATTATACCTATTGGCAAAAGTTGGTTTAAGAGTGCAGGAGATACAAAGTCACTATGCTTGGCATTAAAAGAAGAAACCATAGTTTCTATAATCTCGGCAGCGGGGCTAAAGTTATATACATTTATGTTGCCTGCATAAAAAATTGCAAAAGAATGACATGGAGAAGAAAGCAAAACGTCGGTTGCATCAACCCCTCTAATAAATCTTATCATGATTTGTGGCTCTATTTGGCAATTTTCTGCTTGCTCAAAGTTAACATTAGTTAGGGAACTAAAAAAATGCGTGGCAATCATATCTTTTACTTGATTACCAAGCACCCCACAAAAACCCTTAATAGGGAACCCGTTTAAGCTGTATCCGTCAAAATCTGGATTTTGTGGAAAAACCTCATAGCAAAAAACTTGCTCTGCTTTGACAATGTTTTCTATCGCGGTTTTGCCATTGTCTGCATAAAAACGTGGCAATGGTGATATAGTTTGCTTGGGAGTAGCTTCTTGTTTTTTGTTGGCGTTTCTTTTCCATGCGTCTTCGTCTTGCCTAAAAGACTGCACGCCTTCAACAAATTCTTCATCGTTTTCTATAAGTTGTGCCAAAGTGTCTTGTGGCAAGGTTATGTTAGCGCAAAAAGCTATAAACAATGCTAATAAAAGTCTCATATAATTACTCCCAAATATACATATATTTTTTTATTATAATATAATTGTAGATTAAACTCAATTATATAATTTTTTGTTAAAAAAATGACAATTATAATAAATAATTGCCATTTCT
>CAYJKS010000002.1:0-1286 GCA_964370705.1 uncultured Azospirillaceae bacterium | reverse complement strand
ATTGTGGTTATTTATGAGTGATTATACTTCACCAATATACATGCCAACAGCTTTTGCAGCACTGATATGAACACCGTTTGTATCAAGCAAGGTTGTGCCTTCTTTGATAACGTCGCTAACATCAAATTCTGTAACAGTGTGGTTTTTCCATGCGACCATTTTGTTTGTAACTCCTTGGTCCAAAAGCTCAATTGCTCTTGCACCAAAAATTGTTGCTAAGATACGGTCAAATTGAGAAGGGTTTCCAGAACGTTGAGTGTGGCCTAGAGTTGTAACTCTAGTTTGAAACTCGCCATAGCGACTGTTTAGCTCTTCGCTCAAATATTGTCCAATGCCGCCATAAACTTTTTCGCCAATTTTATTGGTTTTGCTTGCCAAGTGCTCTCCATCTTCAGTTTTTATGCCTTCAGATACAACAATAAGTGCATGATTGCGACCGCTTGCTTTTACTTCTTTTAGTTTTTTGATTATAGAATCTATTTTATATGGAATTTCTGGAACTAGGCAAACATCGGCAAAGCCTGCAAGAGCAGAGTGCATTGCAAGGTGGCCTGCATCACGACCCATAACCTCTAGGACAAGGGCGCGGCTATGTGAGCGTGCAGTTAGCTCTAGGCTGTCTAGTGCTTCTGTGCAAACTTGAACTGCAGTTGAAAAACCAACAGAATCTTCTGTAATAGGTGTGTCATTGTCAATAGTTTTAGGGATGCCAACCATTTTTATCCCTGCAAGTTTGCAGTAATTGCCAACAATATTCATACTACCGTCGCCACCAATAACAACCAAGGCATCTAGAGCAAGTTCTTTTACGCCTTCGCCAAATCTTTTTGCTAATGTTTCCATTGACTCAAGTTTTACGCCACTATTTAAGGAGCCTAAATAAGAACCACTAAGACGAGGCCATAAAGAGTTAGAAAAATTTTGTTCAGTTAATACTTCGTATCCTAAAGGGCGATTTGTTAGTCCATCTGTGCCAAATTTTATTCCATACACTTCCCAGCCTTTTTTGCTGGCAGAGTTGACAACAGAACGAATGATTGCGTTAAGACCCGAGCAGTCTCCGCCACTAGTCAAAACTCCTATTCTTTTAATTTTATTCATCTTTGCTCCAATCTAAATTTTATAGGTTGATTTGTTGTTGTAAATGTGATATATTTATTACAAATTTTGCAGCTACTTTACCAGTAAAATTTTTAATTTTCAAATTTTTTGTTAATAACATTATAGGATTTGTTATAAAATGATAAAAGATAATGACTTTTCTAAGCTAAAGCATAAACTATGCG
>CAYJKS010000001.1:26585-26827 GCA_964370705.1 uncultured Azospirillaceae bacterium | reverse complement strand
TTTGCAATTATTACTAGCAAAAACTTAAAAAATACTAAAAGTTGCTAAGCAGCATAACATCTAAACGATACAAAATTCTGCTCAAAAACAACAAAGCTAAGATTAAAACTGCTGGAGAAAAATCTATACCTGCAAAAGTTGGTAGTTTTTCTCTTAGTTTGCCATAAGCAAAACCTGTTGCTTTTTCTAAAATATCTACCAATTTTTGAGAATATTGGTTTTTTATCTCTAGCACACCAAAA
>CAYJKS010000001.1:22031-26522 GCA_964370705.1 uncultured Azospirillaceae bacterium | reverse complement strand
GCTCTAACAAAACGCTCATCTTCGTCTCCTAAATTATTTTAATTAGGCTAATACTACACAAGTAAAAATTTGTTGTCTAGCTATTTTCAGAACTTAATCCACGTATTTGTGCTAATTGAGTTGCTGATATTTTTGACTTAGACGCATTTGACTTTGTAGGGGTTTTGGTTGTTGATTCAAGATTTGTGCCTCGATAACCCCTAACCATTTCTATTGTCGATTTAGGTGCATCATACTCTTTGCCCCATTTTGTAGCAACATCTTGTCTTAACCTAGAGTCAAAATCGTAAGAACCTTCATAAACCTTGCCCACATTAACCTTGCCAGATTTAGAATACATTGCATCATAATTTGGGGCAAGATCTTCATCATTACCACTATACATTCCGTATTTTTCTAAATCTTTTTTAGACATATTCCAATTCTCATCATTTTTAGAAAATTGTGCAAAAACTTTTGCAACTTCTTGGGGTGATGGTTTGTTGCTTTGAGATTTTTTTAGGTTAATGTCTAATGGGTTATCAATTTTATTTGGAGTATTATTTTTTACTCCACTTCTAAGTTGGCGCATTTTAGTCAACTTATTATACATCTCAACATACTTATCAGATGCACCTTTAGTAGAACTAGCCTTATAAAGCCCCATGCAAGTCATTAACTCTGCTTCTCTAATATATGTTCCTTCTATCCAGCCATTTTTTTGCTCAAAATCATCTTTAGTCACAAAGCCATCATTCATGTTATTCATAATTTCTCTTGTTACTTCAAACATTTGAAAATATTCTTCACTAGAGCCAGAAATAGAGTTTAGCGACTCTATTGATGACGCAATATCATATGCCATGTCATGCCCTGCATTATCTGCACTAGTGCCACTTTTAGGACCAAAAATTGCCATATTTGCATGAACATTTGCTTGTTCTTGCGACAAAGAGCTATCTTGTGACTTTATTTGATTGCTAGCTTTTATCATAGAATCTTGATATTTTTGCTCATATTCATTGCTTCTGTTACCTTTGGCAGCAGCAAAATATTCTATTGAGCTTGCAACCTGATACCTTAAATTAGAAATCTCGACACTAACACCTTGAATCTCTACAGAAGAAGAATCTGGTGACAATATCAACTGACGAGAAAGATAACTCGCTTCTTGCGAAGAAATACCAGGATAAAGCTTAGTAACAGCACTCATTACCACCCCTTCAGACGAAGGAGCATCGCTTCTTAGGATTGCTTCTTGTTCCAAAAACTTTGAATTTATATCTTGCTGAATACTCATGTTATCTCCTTTAGCATACGCCATATATTATTTGTCTATATACTCATAGTAACAAAAAAAAATTTTTTTTCAACAAAAATCGGACAAAATCGCAGAAAAAACAAAATAATTAAGAAAAGCAAAATAACATTTGAAAATATTATTAAATAATATAAAATATATGTTTAAGATTAACAATATAAGGCAAATAAATAAAAGTGAAGTATTATATAAAAACATTTGGCTGTCAGATGAATGTTTATGACTCTGGGCGTGTTGCTCATATTTTAGAAAACATGGGATACAACCTAACAGACAATCCCATTGATGCAGACTTGATAATTTTTAACACATGTCATATTAGAGAAAAAGCCGCAGAAAAACTATTTTCTGAGCTTGGTCGCATTAACAAAATCAAAGAAAAAAGAAAAGAAAATGGACTAAACACTATTATTGGCGTTATTGGTTGTGTGGTGCAAGCAGAAGACGAGCAAATCAAAATAAGAGCGCCTTATGTTAACTTTGCAACAGGACCCCTTACCTATTATAGAATTCCAGAGATTTTGCAAAAAATTGCTAATGAGCAAAATATATGCGTGTTTGATACAGAGTTTACGGCAGAAAGCAAGTTTGACTATTTGCCAGAAAACAAATCAAATGGAGCTTGCTCTTTTTTGCCGATTCAAGAAGGTTGTGACAATTTTTGCACATACTGTATTGTGCCTTATACTAGAGGGGTAGAAACCTCCCGCCCAATTGAAAATATTATTGCAGAAGCAAAACAACTTGTTGCCTCTGGAACGCTAGAAATCAATCTTTTGGGACAAAATGTTAACTCTTTTCATGGCGAAGACAAAAATGGAACTGAAAGAAACCTTGCATATTTGCTCAATAAACTTTCTGAAATTGACGGAATTGAACGCCTAAGATACACAACATCTTACCCTGCTGATGTTGATGACAGCTTAATTGAGTGTCATAGAAACTTGAGCAAACTTATGCCATATTTGCACTTACCAATTCAATCTGGCTCAGACAAAGTGCTCAAAGCCATGAACAGAAGACACACTAGCAAAGACTATTTAAGAGTAGTTGACAAGCTAAGAGATGCCAATCCCAAAATTGGGTTTTCTTCCGACTTTATTGTTGGGTTTCCAAACGAAAGTGACGAAGATTTTAAGGCAACTCTTGATGTGGTTGACAAAGTTGGCTTTATACAAGCATTTTCTTTTAAGTATTCTCGCAGAGCCGGAACGCCTGCTGCAGCTTATCAAAACCAAGTGGAAGAAAAAGTAAAAGGACAAAGATTAGATATTTTGCAAGAAAAACTTTTTGCTCAGCAGCTAGATTTTAATCAAAAATCTGTTGGAAGCATTACCCCAGTATTGTTTGAAGATAAGGGCAAAAAACAAAACACCCTCTTTGGCAGAACACCATATATGCAAAATGTTTTGGTCAATGCATGTGCAGAAAACTTAAACAAAATAAAAATGGTAAAAATAACTAGTGCAGGAATTAACAGCCTAACTGGCACTTTATTATAAAGGACAAAAAAATGGCAGAAATAAAATTTGAATTATTTAATAACCAATTAGCTCAACAAGTTGTTGGTTCTCAAGATAAAAACCTTAAAATGATAGAAGATGCTCTAAAGGTAGAAATTAGCACTTTTGGCTCTCAGGTAATTATATCTGGAGAAAAAGAAAACATAAACAAGGCCAAAGAAGTTATTGATAACCTATATAATAAAGTAAGCCGCGATATTGATATTGATGAGCAAGAAGTTAAGGCTGCGATTAGAATGAGTGGCGGCTCTAAGGAACAAAAAGAAAAACTAGATATTAACTCTATTGTGCTAAAAACAAAAAAACGCCATATTTATCCAAGAACTCCAACACAGGCAGAATATATTTTAGAAATGATGGAGAACGAACTTGTTTTTGGACTTGGTCCAGCAGGAACTGGCAAAACTTATTTGGCTGTTGCTTTAGCGGTTTCTATGATGATAGAAGGAACAATCGACAAGATTATTTTATCTAGGCCTGCTGTTGAAGCTGGAGAAAACTTAGGGTTTTTGCCAGGTGATATGAAGGACAAAATTGACCCATATCTTAGACCCTTATATGATGCACTATACGAAATGCTTCCAACAGATCAGGTAGATAAAAAAATTGCCTCAGGAGAAATAGAAATTGCTCCTCTTGCCTTTATGCGAGGCAGAACTCTTTCTAATGCATTTGTAATCTTGGATGAGGCGCAAAACACAACACCAATGCAAATGAAGATGTTTTTGACCAGACTTGGTGAAAACTCTCGTATGGTTGTTAATGGTGACTTGAGCCAAGTAGACTTGCCTTATGGTGTTGTCTCTGGCTTGCGCGATGCAACAAAAATCTTAAGAGATGTTAATGGAATTGGTGCAGTAACCTTCTCGGCAGCAGATGTTGTTAGACATGGATTAGTTGCAAAAATTGTTAATGCTTATGAAAAGAAAAATAAGCAAAAAATACAAGAAGAACAAACAAACGAAGATAACAGCGATGAATAATTGCAAAATATATACAAATATGTCTGATAACAAATGGCTTGAATGTGGATTTGATGCCACAAACATAGCGCAAGAAATATTTACCCATGTAATAAGCAATACCAAGCTTGATATTTTTGCAAACAATGATATTAGCAACAAAACTATTGTAGCAAATCTTGAGCTTGCTAATGATGACGAAGTATGCCAACTAAACAATGAGTTTAGGGGCATAAACAAACCAACCAATATTTTGTCTTTTGCCAATATTGACGATAATGATTTTTTGCAATATATTTGCGATGAAGACGAAATTGAACTTGGTGATATGATTATTGCTTTTGAGACTATGCTAGCACAAAGCATTGAGGCAAAAATTAGCTTACATGACCATTTTGCTCATATATTAACACATGGTGTGCTCCATCTTTTGGGTTATGATCATATAGACAATGAAGATGCTCAAAAAATGGAAGATATAGAAACAAAATTATTAGAAAAAATAAATATAAAAAACCCTTATGAAGAAAGAGAATAAATTATGCCAGAAGATAACCAGATACGCAATTATTTTAAGAAAATTTTTAATAGTAACAAAGTAAACGAAGATATTCGAGAAGTTATTGAAGAGCTTATTGAAGAAGCTGAACAAAACGGCGAAGAATCGTTTAGTGAACATGAACAACTTTTATTAAACAATGTGTTA
>CAYJKS010000001.1:18118-22021 GCA_964370705.1 uncultured Azospirillaceae bacterium | reverse complement strand
AAAATTTGCAGGGTTATGACTCCTCGTTCAGAAATTATAGCTTTTAATAAAAATGGCTCAATTGAAAACTTAGCAAAACTTATGATAGAAAAAGGTCATTCAAGAATCCCAATTTATGGTGATTCTTTAGATGATATTTTGGGATTTGCACATGTTATTGATGTTACCAAAGGCTTAATCAAAGGGCAAGATAGCCTAAGCATTGGCGAGGTTGGGTTTAATCAAATAAAAGTTATATCAACAGATGCCTTGGCACTAGATACTCTAAAAGATATGCAACAATCAAAAACACACATGGCAATTGCTATGGATGATTATGGTGGCTTGTGTGGACTAGTTACAATTGAAGACTTGTTAGAAGAAATTGTTGGTGATATTGAAGATGAATATGACGAAGAAGAAGTTATTATGATAAAACCCCAAGAAAATGGAATGTTTTTGATTGATGCTCGTGCCGATATAGAAGATGTGGAAGAAACAATTGGGTTTAAGCTAATTATTGATGAAGACAACCAACGAAATGTTGACACAATTGGTGGATATGTTTTTGATCTGGCTCAAAGAATCCCGAACAAAGGTGAGATTATTGACGGATTTGATGGTGTTGAGTTCAAAATTATGGAAGTTGACCCAAACAGAATCAAAACAGTAATGATAATTACTCCGCCAAAAGCAGAAGCTAGCGATGTTATCTAAGGCTCTTAATTACAAAAAGACTTTTGCCTTTATCTTGGGAGGGCTACTAACTATAGCCCTTCCCTCTCAGCATAATGGCAATATTTATAATATTTTACGTGTTATAATTCTTTTTATGTCTTTTGGCGGATTTATTTTTATGCTCCAAGCTGCAAAAGGATACAAAAATGCTTTTGCTTTGGGCTTTTGGTTTGGCTTTGGGTATTTTTCTATTGGCTTATCTTGGATAAACAACGCTCTTGCAATAGACTTGCCTCGCTTGGGGTGGTTAATTCCTATTGCCTTTGCCTCTAGTGGTGGTTTTTTTGGATTGTTTGTAGGTATTCCTAGTGTTGTTTCTTTTTATTTTAAGAACATATATGCCAAGATTCTTGCTTTTGCATCTTTGTGGGTTATATTTGAGTGGATTAGAAGCTTTATATTTACGGGTTTTCCGTGGAATTTGTTGGGATATAGCCTGTCTTTTTGCCCCAAACTAATTCAAATTGCCTCAATAATTGGTAGCTATGGCGTATCACTTTTAGTTATTATTACTACTAGTCTTGCTGTTGTTCCAATAATCAAAAGAACAAAAAAAGATATTATTATCTCTGTTGGGACAGTATTTTTAATTATTGCAACGATTTTTGTTTATGGGGATATTCGCCTAAAAAATATTTCTCCAGAAAAAAACTCTCAAATAAAAGTTTCTGTTGTACAACCAAGTATTCCTCAAAACCTAAAGTGGGACAAAGACACACTAAAAAACAACCAACAAACATATATTGACTATTCTGTAAAAAGTCATAACCAAGACAAAAAACATCTTATTATATGGGGAGAAACAGCCAACCCATATATTCCTGAATTTGACGCCAAGGACTTTGCCGATATTTATAGGGCTGTTCCTGCTAACGGGTATTTGATTACAGGCACAATAAGTTATATTTATGACCAAAAGCTTTATCCGCAAAACTCTATGCTAGCAATTGACTCTAATCATCATGTGGCAGCCAAATATAGCAAATCTCATTTGGTGCCTTTTGGCGAATATATCCCTCTTAGAAAATACTTACCAGATAGCCTAAGACCAGTTACCAATGTTATATCTGACTTTAGGGCTGGTAATGGGGTAGAAACTTTAAGCCTCAAAGATGTGCCAAATTTTGGGGTTTTGATTTGTTATGAAATTATTTTTCCAGCAGAAATCGTCGATAAAAATAATCGACCAATGTGGTTAATCAATCTAACAAACGATGGTTGGTATGGAACAGGTGCTGGTCCTTATCAGCATTTGGCTATTGCTCAGATGAGAGCCGTTGAAGAAGGGCTTACAATTGTTAGGGCTGCAAACTCAGGTATTAGTGCAATAATATCCAAAACAGGAACAATCTTAGACAGCATTCCTCTAAATTATTCTGGTGTGCTTGACTTTTATTTGCCCCAAGAGCTTGCTGTCATAACATTTTGTGCTAAGCATAAAAATAAAATCCCGCTAACCATGTGCATTATCTTGTTTTTATTAGCTATTTCAATAAATTACAAATATAACAACAAGCAAAATAAAAAATCATAACCCCACCTCATTACATAAAATTTTATTTTATATTTTTATAGATATTTCTATAACAAGTATATTTTTCTTGTAATTTTTATAACAATATGTTATATAATAACACTTGGTAATAATAAATTTTATCATCAGAAATTTTGGAGTAACTTTAATGATTAAAAAACAATCTAAATCAACAAGTAGAGGCAAGACACCTAGTGGGCAACCTAACCCAATAGATGTACACGTAGGAACAAGAATTCGTCTTAGACGAAATGTTCTTGGATATACGCAAGAAAAACTAGCTACAATGTTGGGACTAACCTTTCAACAGGTACAAAAATACGAAAGAGGCTTTAATCGTGTTGGTGCTAGCAGACTTTGGGATATAGGTAATGTTTTAGGTGTTAACATATCTTTCTTTTATGAAGATATGGATCAAGAAGTATCGTTACAAAGTCCTCGAACATTTATGACAGCAGAAACTCCAATTATGACTCTTAACGAAGATAAACCAAAAATTGACAATGACCCAATGAAAAGAAAAGAAACATTAGAGCTAGTTAATGCTTATTATCGCATAAACAACCGCAAAGCTGCTAAGCATTTATTTGACCTTATTGTTACAATGTCAAAGTCAAACCAACCATCTTCTAACTAAAGTTTTTTTTGAATTATGAGCCTTCTAACCTATTTAGAAGGCTCTTTTTTGTGGCTTAAAAATAAAAAAAATATAACTTGATTACAATAATAAATAAGTCTATATTGTGCTAGATATTCATACAACAAAAGGATTTATTTATGAGTTACTTATTTACAAGCGAATCTGTCTCTGCTGGGCATCCAGACAAAGTATGTGATCAAATTTCTGATAGAATTTTAGATTTATTTTTATCAAAAGATAAAAATGCACATACTGCCATAGAAACACTTGCAACCACCAACAAAGTTATTGTTGCTGGAGAGGTTCTTAGCCAAGCAGAAATAAAAGACGAAGAAATCAACCAAACAATCAAAGATTTGGTTAAAGAAATAGGCTATAATCAAGAAGGTTTTAGCTTTAATACACTACAAATTCAAAACTTGCTCCACTCTCAGTCTGCCGATATTTCTAACGGAATTAAAGACTTTGGTGCTGGCGATCAAGGAATTATGTTTGGTTATGCAAAAAACGAAAAAGGCTTCGAAACCGAATATATGCCTCTTGCCATTCATTTGGCTCACCAAATTTTGCTAAACTTAAAACAAGCAAACATCAAAGGACTAGAACCAGATGCCAAATCTCAGGTTACTCTAGAATACGACAATAATGGTAGAGCCTGCGGAATAAAATCTATTGTTGTATCTTCACAACATCAAAACAGCGTTAGCCTAGAAGAAGTTGCAGAGCTAGTTAAGCCAATTATTGCTCAAACTGTTCCTCAAGGATTTATGCCAGATGACAAAGACTTGCTCATCAACCCTGCTGGCAGATTTGTAATTGGCGGTCCAGATGGTGATACAGGATTAACTGGACGCAAAATTATTGTTGACACTTATGGTGGATACGCTCCTCATGGAGGCGGTGCTTTCTCGGGCAAAGATGCTAGTAAAGTTGATCGCTCTGCTGCATATATGATGCGTTATTTAGCAAAAAATATTGTTGCATCTGGTGTTGCTGATGAATGTTTGCTCCA
>CAYJKS010000001.1:9985-18108 GCA_964370705.1 uncultured Azospirillaceae bacterium | reverse complement strand
TTATGCAATCGGCAAGGCTGACCCTTTGTCTGTTTTTATTGATTGCAAAGGTAGCGCCAAAGTAGAAGAAGCAAAAATTTTGGAAGTTATTAACAAAAACATTAACCTTACACCAAGAGGGATTATTAGCCATCTAGACTTACTAAATCCTATTTATACAAATACGGCTGCCTATGGTCACTTTGGCAGAAAACCAACTGATAGCGGCTGCTTTACTTGGGAAAAAACAGACTTAGCAGAAGAGTTAAAAAAATGCTTTTAACCAAACAGCCTAAATTTTTTGGACGCAGACAAGGAAGAAGAATACGTAAGGCAAAATCAAGCCTTATGGACGGCTTTTTACCTAAAATAAAACTTAACCCTGAGCAACCATTGAGCTTTGGCATAAACCCAGATAAAATATATTTGGAAATTGGCTTTGGTGACGGTGGTCATTTGGCAGAACATTCGCAAAAAAATCCTAATATAGCTTATATTGGGGCAGAAGTTTTTAAGAATGGGATTGCAAATTTGCTCAGTCTTATGACAGGGGTTAAAGAAGGAACAGACATCAAAGATGATATTAACATTTTGCCAAACAGAACAGACAATGTTCGTGTTTTTGATGATGATATGCGTTTTTTGTTTTCTGCGATACCAGATAATTCTATTGATAAAGTTTTTTTGCTCTTTCCTGACCCATGGCCAAAAAAACGTCATGCAGAACGTAGATTTGTAAACCCAGATAATTTGGAACAAATTGCACGTATCTTAAAAAAAGGCGGAATACTTAGAGTAGCAACCGACCACAAGGTTTATAAATCATGGACACTGCGTAGCTTGCACAAAGATAACAAATTTGCTTGGACTGCAAAGTGCAGCAATGACTGGAAAAAAGAACCAAGTGATTGGGTGCAAACAAAGTATCAACGCAAAGCAATTCGCGAAGGACGCAAAGCTGTATTCTTAGAATTTGAAAAAATTTAAACAAAAAAAATCGTCATTTATTGGCGATTTTTTTTATAAAAAATAACTAGCAATTATAAAGAAAAAAACAACTAATTTCTCAAATAACAAAACACTTCTCATTTGGGAAGTGTTTTGTTATTTGGTCATGCTTGCTTGTGAGCTTGCAATTACTTTATTATAATTTTTTAGCCATGTTGACGGCCTTTTTAGAACTTTTTTATCAGCAAACTTTGCTGGTTGTTGAGCAAAAAAATCATCAATAGAATTGTTACCTGTTTGCTCTTTTACTCCCGCAATAAAATCTTTGCCCAAATCATTATATTCCATAACGTCAACATCTTTGCCAGACAAAAACCTACCTTCAACAGACATTGCTCTTGCCCAAGCATCTATTGGCACAGCTCCCTCAAACATTGCTGTATCAAAAACCAAGACCTCTTCTTTGCCTGCTAAGTCGGTTACTTTTGCAGCGGCTGCTACATGAAAACCCCATTTAACATCGCTTAGAGTTGGTTTGGGGGCATCGGCAACAAGATATGGAATCTTAGAATTTATCCAAGTGTTTTTAGGGGCGGTAGAAATAACAATCAAAGGGTTAGCCTCACCTAGTGAGCTCATTGCCTCACAAATTGCCTCTGCACGATAAAAACAACCTGTATTAGGCTTGTCTTGATTGTGCAAGCTCGGCTCTTTTGCCATTTGATTAAATATTTTTACTGCCTCAAATGCTTTCATTAATTATCGCCTACAACGTCTTCTTTTTTTTGATAAACAAATATCGGATCTTTTTTGCCCTCAAAAACATCTGCGTCTATGATAATCTCTACAATATCTTTTTTGTCTGGAATATCATACATTAATTGCAGTAAAGTTTCTTCCATAATTGCTCTTAATCCTCTGGCTCCGCTTTTGCGTTCAATAGCTTTTTTGGCAATTGCAACTAGAGCATCATCACTAAATGTTAACTCAATATCTTCTATGTCAAACAAAGCTTTATATTGCTTAACTAGGGCATTTTTTGGTTGAGTTAAGATTGTTACCAAAGAATCTTCATCTAAATCTTCTAAAGTTGCAATAATTGGCAAACGTCCTACAAACTCAGGGATTAGACCATATTTTAGCAAGTCTTCTGGTTGCATTTGCTTCATAGCATCGCCAACAGACTTGTCTTCCTTGCTTGCAACAGTTGCTCCAAAACCAATAGATGTTTTTTGTGAGCGGTTATTTATAATTCTTTCTATTCCAGAAAACGCACCACCGCAAATAAACAAAATATTAGATGTATCTACGTGCAAAAATTCTTGTTGTGGGTGTTTGCGTCCGCCTTGGGGTGGAACATTTGCAACTGTGCCTTCAATAATTTTTAGCAATGCTTGTTGCACACCTTCTCCAGAAACATCTCTAGTAACAGACGGTCCGTCACCTTTGCGATTGATTTTATCTATCTCATCAATATAGATAATACCTTTTTGAGCTTTTTCTATGTCATAATTAGCATTTTGCACCAATTTTAGCACAATATTTTCAACATCTTCACCAACGTATCCAGCCTCAGTTAAGGTCGTTGCATCGGCAATTGCAAAAGGCACTTTTAGCACTTTGGCAAGAGTTTGGGCAAGCAAAGTCTTGCCGCTTCCAGTTGGTCCAACCAAGATTACATTAGATTTAGAAATTTCCACCTCAGAAGTATCTTTTTTGCAATCTAATCTTTTATAATGATTATAAACAGCAACAGACAAAACCTTTTTAGCAAATTCTTGTCCAATCACATATTGATCTAAAAACTCTTTTATCTTAGAAGGTGTTGGCAAAGATTGAGATGTCTTGTCTAAAATATTATCAGATTGTGTTACTGTTGCTTGTGCTTCATTCATCTCATCTGCAACAATGCTAATGCAAACTTCTATACATTCATCGCATATATAGACATCTCTTCCTGCAACAAGTTTTTTGACCTCTGATTGGGTTTTGCCACAAAAAGAACAGCATAATTGGTTGTCTTTTTCTTTATCACTCATAATATCTCATACCTTTATTTTATAATTTCTTCTCTTGATGACACAATCTCATCCACAAGCCCAAAAGCAAGAGCCTCGTCTGGTGTCATAAAATTATCTCTATCCATTGCTTTTTCTATTACCTCTAAGTCTTGTCCTGTATTATTGGCATAGATTTTGTTTAGTCTTTTTCGCAAATCCAAAATCAACTTTGCCTGAATCTCAATATCTGTTGCTTGACCTCTAGCTCCGCCTGATGGTTGATGGATCATAATTTGAGAATTTGGCAAAGAAAATCTTTTGCCCTTTGTGCCGCCAGCTAACAAAAAAGATCCCATAGAGCAAGCCTGACCAATGCACAAGGTGTTAACATCGCAACGAATATATTGCATTGTGTCATAAATTGCCATGCCTGATGTAACAACGCCTCCAGGAGAGTTGATATACATATAAATATCTTTTTTAGGATCTTCTGCTTCTAAAAACAAAAGCTGAGCACATACCAAAGATGCCATGTCATCTTCTACTTGCCCTGTTACAAAGATTATTCTTTCTTTTAATAATCTAGAAAAAATGTCAAAAGAACGCTCTCCTTGTGGGGTTTGTTCTACTACCATTGGAACCAAACGGTCATATATTTGCATAGATTTACTCCAATCTAATTTTATAAAATTATACTTCTTATATCATATAATACAACTTATTCAATATTTTCTTAATAAAAAACAAAAAAAACCTTTCACAAATACAAAAAATTTTGTTAAATTATATTGTTTTTTAATAATAATAAAGGAATAAACTAAAATGGCACTAAAACACTCTAGAGAATCAAACTATCCAGAATGGTATCAAAATGTTATTTCTAATGCAGAAATGGCAGAAAACTCAGCTTCTCCAGGTTGTATGGTCATCAAACCGTGGGGGTACGGAATTTGGGAAAACATTCAAAAAGCACTTGATGAAAAAATCAAAGAGACTGGACACGAAAACTGCTACTTTCCAATATTTATTCCATTATCATTTTTTCAAAAAGAAGCAAACCATGTAGAAGGTTTTGCCAAAGAAATGGCAATAGTTACTCACTCTAGATTAGGCATGGTTGACGGAAAACTAACACCTCAATCTCCTTTAGATGAACCTTTAGTTGTTCGCCCTACTTCTGAGACAATTATTGCAGATTCTTTTTCTAAGTGGATAAAATCTTATCGTGACCTACCAGTTCTTATTAACCAATGGGCAAACGTTGTGCGTTGGGAAATGAGACCAAGACTTTTTTTAAGAACTCGTGAGTTTTTGTGGCAAGAAGGACATACTGCCCACGCAACCGCAGATGAAGCTCTAGAAGAAACATTGCAAATGTTAGAAGTTTATAAAGAAGTTGCAGAAAATGCCTTGGCCGTTCCTGTGCTAACTGGCAAAAAACCTGAGCATGAAAAATTTCCTGGTGCAGTTGACACTTATTGTATTGAGGCAATGATGCAAGACGGAAAAGCTCTTCAAGCCGGAACTTCTCATTATTTGGGACAAAACTTTGCAAAGTCTGCAAATATATCTTTTGTAAACTCTCAAGGCAAACAAGAATATGCTCACACAACATCTTGGGGCGTTACAACCAGACTTATTGGTGCGGTTATTATGACTCATGCCGATGATGAAGGAATGGTTACACCTCCTCGCATTGCCCCTTACCAAGTAGTTATTGTGCCTGTTATCAAAAAAGAAGAAGATAGCCAAAAGGTTATGGAGTATATTAACCTAATAAAAAACCAAATTAAAGACGCTAGACCTTTTGGAGAAAAAATTAGAATCAAAATTGACAATAGAAACAAAAACTCAGTTGACAAATTTTGGGAATGGAGCAGAAAAGGTGCGCCAATTATTTGTGAAATTGGTGCAAGAGATGTCGACAGCAACGGTCTAATGGTAAAAGAGAGACTAAAACTAGGAACGCCAGAAGGCAAAGAAATTGTTGAAAGTGCTGCATTTGTTGACAGCATTGCCCAAAGAATTGAAGACATCCAAAATAAAATGCTTAATAATGCAAAAGAAAGATTAGAAAAAAATATTAGAACAGACATTACAACAAAAGCTGAATTTGATGATTATTTTTCTAAACAAAATGCTTTTATTAAAGATGACAACAACAAAGAAAACATTGCTTTTGTTAGAGGCAAATGGAGTGGCGACGCTAGCTCTGAAGAGTTGCTCAAAGCCCTAAAAGTTACTATTAGATGCTTGCCCTTTGATCAGAGCAACACAAAAGGAGAATGTTTGCTAACTGGCAAAAAAGATGCAACAATAGATGTAATATACTCAAGAACATATTAGTTGCTAATTTCTTTTTTAACAAATATACCCTACAAATTATATGTAGGGTATTTTTTTGAGAATTAAAACAAAATATGTTATCTACCTAAAGAGCTAACTAATCCAGATATTTGAGATTTTTTGAACTCTTGATAAATCATCAACTCTCTTATAAGCTCAAAAGACTTTTTGATTTCTGCAATCTCTTTATCTCCTGGCACAAAAATATTACTTTTTATTCTTTGAGTAACATTATTTCTAATAAAGCTCATTTGATCATTTATTAGCTTAAGCTCACTAGTTTTTAAAATGCGATTTTCTTCACCCAAAATTGTTGCAAGAACATTTTTAGAGCTGTTGTCTTTTGAATCATAAATTTTATTATAATTGCGGTTTATTACAGTAAGTCTTGTATTTTCTGGGTTTCTTTTTTGAAAATTATCAATAGACTTAATTGTGTGAACGGCATTTGTTTTTACATAGTTAAAAAAGTCATAAGATGCCAACCTTGGATAAACGCCTTCTTCGCCTTTGATAATTCTGTCATACAAAACACAATTTCTATAAACATTTGATAAGAACGCAATACTAGGATTTATTGACATATAGATACAATGCGCATTATATCCCTTGTCTATTGCAGAGGTTGCATTTTCGCAAAATTCTTTGGCAGCGCCATAAGCACCAACAGACAAAATAGATTTTCTTCTTGCAGACAAAGATATGTTTAGTGAATTTTGAGCATATTTTGTTGCTGGCTCAGAAAACTTTTCGCACTCTCCAGAATGTCCTTGCAAATAGTTTGATAAGTTTGAAAAAATATTTCTGTATTCGTCTTTATCAATAACCAAAAAGTTATTATTTGCATTTTCTTTTTTATAATCTTGAATAACATTGTCAAGAATAGATGACTTTCCGGCCCCAGGATATCCCCAAAGCACAGCAAATGTTAATTTATCTACAGATTTTTTGTGGCTTAAAATTTGACGACAGAAGTTGTCTATTTTTTTATAAAAAAGCATATTTGTAGATTTTTCTTCTGCATTAATTATGTACTTGACTTCTTCGTCAGTATATTCTTCGTTTTCAAAAGAAGATACGCCTCCTAAGAAGCTTAAGTTTTGGTCAACATGAGAAAGCACATTATTTATATTCATCAATATTCTCCATTAGCATTAAGTTAGCTATTGTTGATTTTGCATCTTTATGAATGACACCAACTCCACCCATAGACTGCCATTTTTTTATATTTTCTACCCTATCATCAATCAAAATATCTCCCTTTGTGCCAAACTTTTGTTTGTCTTTACTAAGGCAGCAAATAACCTCAATATGCTTGCCAAGATGTTTTTCGACCCAAAGCCTTTTTTCTATATTTGCTTTGTCATAGCCTATTGTCGGAAGACCTGTTAAAATTTTATAATCATATTGCTTAATATAATCTAAGAGATATTTTGCATCTTGTGTGGGCGGAATATCTGCCCAGTAATTGGGAACAGATAAGACTTTTTCCCATAACTCTTTTCTGCTTATTTCGTGTGTAAAAACACCATATTTATTCTTAAAATGGTTATCAAAATCTACTAAAACGCCATCTAAATCACAAAATATCAATGCTCTTACCCTCAAAATTTTCAAGCATTATACAAAATAAAATTATAAATTTCAATAACTTATTTTACAATAATTTATTTTTTCCAAAAATTTGGGGTAAAAACAACCAAAACTGTCAAAACCTCTAGCCTGCCCAAAAGCATTGCTATTGATAAAACATATTTGGCAAATGCAGGCAAATGAGCATAGTTGCCAACAGGACCAACAGGACCAGAAGAAGCAGGACCAGTATTAGAAAAACACGCAATAACAGTTGTAAATGATGTTAAAAAATCAAGCCCGCTAATAGCTAAAATTACTGTTAGAGCAAATATAGAAAAAAAGGATAAAAACACAAATAATAAAACTGAAGAAACAATTGGGTTACTTACAACATATTGTTTTATTTTATATAAAGACACTTGGTTAGGATTTGTTGCTGTTAATAAAGATTGCTTTAGATATGCCCAAACAACTTGCCACCTAAAAATTTTAATAGAACCAGAGGCAGAACCTGTACAACCTCCTGTTAAAGAAAATACCATAAATACAGCTCCAGCAAAAGTCCCCCATAACAGGTAATCCGTGGAAGCAAATCCTGTTGTTGTCATTATAGATATTATGTTAAAAGATGCATGCCTTAAAGATGACAAAAATCCATCATAATTACCATTTATGGTAAGCCATAGACTAACCGTTAAGACATAAAACAAAACCACCTTCAAAAAAGTTATAATTTGCTCTGTCTTAAAAGAATGCATATATTTGCCTTGCATTAACATAATATAAAAAGTCATTGGAAAAGAGCACACCAACATAAAAAATATTATAATTGCCTCTATCTTTGCACTATCATAATATCCTATTGAAGCATTTTTGGTAGAAAACCCAGCAGTTGCAACTGTTGCCATTGAGTGATTGATAGCATCAAACCAGTTCATTCCACCAAAATATAAAGAAATGGCACAAGCTAGTAAAAAAAACGAATAAACAATCAAAATACGCTTAGCAATATAATGAAACTTTGGCATAAATTTGTCGCTAATATCAGAGTTTTCTCTTTTAAAAATTTGCATCCCCCCAATGCCCAAAAATGGCAAAAGTGCCACTGCAAAAATAACAACACCAATACCACCCATACCATTTAGCACAGATCGCCACAAAAGTATTGCCTTAGGCAAAGACTCTATATCAGTAAAAATTGTTGCGCCTGTTGCCGTAATGCATGACATGGACTCAAAAAAAGCATCATGAAAATTATCTACACTACTATATAAC
>CAYJKS010000001.1:8083-9975 GCA_964370705.1 uncultured Azospirillaceae bacterium | reverse complement strand
CAGAAAATATTGCAAACATAAACCAGCCAATAGTTGTGAGCAAATAGCCTTGCTTCATTGTAATATTAGCAAACTCACCTCGATTAGATAAAAACAAAGAAATCCCTATAAACAAACAAATAAGAGCAGAGATCATAAAAGGTGACCAGTGGCTAGATGTGGCATAAATATCATAAAAACCAACAATTAGCATTGCACAACCAAAAAGGCTAATAAAGCACCCGTTAATCATAAATACTAATTGCCACATATGTCCTCTCTATTTTATCTCTACTTTGTCGGAATAACCTTCTTCAACCATTAGGTTATTGATATTTAAGTCACCTATAAAGCAATTGCCTATTGCTGTGTTGTCTTGGCTATATGCCACAATGTCGCAATATATTTCTTCTTCTTTTAGAAGTTTTTTCAAAAACAAATTAGCTTTGACACCTCTTTTAGTATATGGACTAGAATATATTCCATATAAGAAAATATATGTGTCATTAACTTCAAGCTCATTTGCGTTATGAACTTTTGCCTTACCTGCAACTTGTTTGGGAGCTTCTAAATAATATAAATTATTCTCAACCACATTGCTAGCCACAACCTCTTTTGCTTCTGCCTCGGCTACAACGCCTGCGTCTTGCTCATAATAAACATCTACTGCGTTAGAATTACCATATATATCGTCTTGATATTGAATATAACTACTATTGTTACTTGCAATAGATTGTTCGTCATTTTCAATATCTGCAATGTCTACAACATCTTCTGAAGCATGAGAAAGCATATCTAATTTTTCTGGCTCAGAAGAATCGCCTCCTCGACCAAAGCTTCTTCTTGTAAAGGGTTTAGATTTTGGTGCCTCTACAAGACTACTTATGCCTTCTAATGTTTCTTTAGAAGAAATATTTTGAGTAAGTTGAGAAATATTGATTTCTTTGGACTTGTCTTTATACCACATTGGAATATCCTTAAAAGCTACTCCATAAAAAAGAGGAAGGCCAAGAACCAACACTATAATAACAGCCAAGCCAATAAAAAACTTTATGGGCTTGCGGAATGGATACAAAATAAAGTAAACAGTTTTGTGCATTAGTGCCATTAGTCCCGTTGACGGCCCAATATTATCATTTGCTTTTTTTGCCATAACTTTACCCCTATATTTGTTTGGTCTTATTTTAGTGTGTATTAGTCTATCCTTATATCCAAATAATTCAAGCAAAAACTTCTTATTTGATATTTTTTAGCATAAACTCTGGTAATTCTTTTAGCTTAGATGCTCCTGCTGCTCCTTTATGACCACCGCCACCAAATTTTGCAGCCAAAATAGATACATCAACATCTTTTTTAGAAGAATAAAAAGTCAAACTCCATAATTTGTTTCTGTTCATATAAAAATTTATTAAAACATCATATTCTTCTAAGTTTTCAACAGAATCATAAAAAGAAGAGTAGCCTTGTGGCATATTAGCACATAAACATTTGTAGCCTTCTAGCTCTGTTTCAAAAGACATCATCTTAACCAAACGAGCGTTACGGGCATTTATCCAGGAGAGTATTTTTTCGCCATCGTGAACCATAGAGTCAATATCTATGCTAGAATCTATAATAGACTTCCAAATTTCATCTTGCGGAAAATTTGCTCCCATCGCTTGCATTGCAAATTCAAATGGGCGGACTCTTTTATCTCTTAGATCAAACAAGTCATTCTTTGCCAAAAGATCTATCGCCAAAGGAACAGGAGTTTGAGGATAAAAGTAATTCCATGTTAACTCTATTGCAGCAACTCCAACTTTACGCAATCCTTTTATGGGCTTGGCACCATTTGCTATTGCCTGCTCATATTGACTAATTACAGATATGTGATGATCTATCCAAACAAGTTCAATTTTATTATTTAGCTCAAG
>CAYJKS010000001.1:3486-8060 GCA_964370705.1 uncultured Azospirillaceae bacterium | reverse complement strand
ATTATACCCAAACATTTCTGCTTGAGGATAAACACTTTTTACGATTGCTGCAGATCCTTTTCCGTCATGATCTGCAATGTGATATATACATAACATCTTTTTCTCCTAGTCTAGGTTTATGGTTAAGTTATCATAAGCTGGCTCTACATTATCTGGTGTCATATTTTGCACTTCAAGATAATCACTTTCTATTGCCATGTGGTTGATAACTGCCCTTTGTGGGTTAATTTTTTTAATATCTAAAAGCACATCTTCTATCCCCGCATGATAGGTGTTTTGATAAGGAGTTGTTAGCGGAAGTATCATCAGCTTAACATCTTTATTTATATGCTTTAGTGCCTCATCTTCAATATATCTATAATCGGCAATATAAACAATATCACCGTCATTAAACACGTAACCAGTTGAACAAATATTATGCCCTAGAAGTTTTATTGGAGTAATTTTTAGATCGTTAATATAAAAAGGAACATAATACTCAATAAGATTAGGACATAAGCTTGGCTGTTTTTGAGCATCGATAGCCTTGTTTGAGCTAGTTATCAAATAAGGAAAACGATGACAGATAATGTCATAAGTATCTTTATTGGCATAAAAGTTTAGGCTTTTTTGAGTAATTCTGTTTATTTCTCGCAAATCATCTATGCCATGCAAATGATCTGCATGGTGATGAGTATATAACACCCCATCAAGATTTTTGATATTATTGTCAAGCATTTGCCAACGCAAATCTGGTGAAGTATCTATTACTATTTTAGTTTGATTATATTCAATATAAGTACTAGTTCTTCTTCGGCGGTTTTTGCTATTAGAGCTATCGCATCGTCCCCAGCCTTTAGCAACACATGGAACCCCTGGTGCTGCACCACTACCTAAAACAACAACCTTATACATCAAAAATCAAACCTCCCTTTGTCGCTTGCTTTTCTAAACAAATTAAAAAAGTTTTTGGTTGTAACCTCTGCTATTTCTTCATAAGAAACATTTTTAATCTGAGCTAATTTGTCTGCAACATACTTAACATTTGCAGGCTCATTTCTTTTGCCCCTTAGCGGAACTGGCGACAAGAATGGAGCATCTGTTTCTATCAACAATTTATCTAATGGAACGGTGGTAAAAACGTCTCTTACTTCGGCACTTTTATTAAAAGTAATAATTCCAGAAGCAGACAAATAAAACCCTATAGACAAAGCAAAGTCTGCCAATTTTTGCGAGCCCGAAAAGCAATGTATCTCCCCTGTAAAAGGCTTGATTTTATAATGCTCGTCCAAAATAGACATCATGTCATCATCAGAGTCACGATTATGAATAATCAAAGGCAAACCTGTTTCTTGTGCTGCTTTTATTTGCTCAACAAAAACTTTTATCTGCACATCTTTTGAACTATATGTGTAGTAATAATCTAGTCCGCACTCGCCAATTGCAACAATTTTTTTGTGAGAAGTTCTGGCAATAATCTCTTCTGAGGTAATTCCCTCTTGCTCGTGAGCATTATGTGGATGAACACCAACTGCATTATATATAAACGGATATTTTTCGCTTATAGACAACTGCTCATCTAACTTGCTTATATCATTACCAGCATTAAGAACAGCTGTTACACCATTTTCTTTCATGCGATATAAAATATTATCAAAATCTTCCTCAAAATCATTATAATCAATATGACAATGGCTATCAACTAGCATCTTTTTTCCTTTAATCAATTTATTTTACACAGACTATATATTATAATAATTAATGCCTGCTTTTTATCCATATTCAAGCTATTAGTTTTTTTGATTGTGCTTATGGCACTTTCCCATATTTTTAGTAATTCTTCGATATTGCTACAACTAGCAATATTATCAGATATAAATCTATATATTAACTCGCATGCCAAGTTATAATTCTTGTCATCGGCAGTTGCCGTATTAACCCAATCAAGCATATCTTTTAGGCTAACTTTTGCTCCAGCATAAATTATTTTTTTTAGCTCACCATATTTTTGCAAGGCATTCATCTCTACATAGCTCAATGCTTTTCCTATGCTACCTGTAGAAATATCTGCAATTGACTTTATTTTTTCTTCTTCCAAACTTGGACAATAACGTCTAAGCAAACTAGATACAATATTTGGAGCCAATGGCTTTAGCTCTAGCTTAACACAACGAGAATAAATAGTTGGTAATAACTTCTGCACATTATGACTAATTAGCATTATTATGGTTTTTGCAGGTGGCTCTTCTAATATTTTTAGCAAAGCATTGCCTGCAGAAGAGTTAACCTCGTCAATACTATCTACGATTACTACTCTCCAACCCCCAAAAGATGATTTTTTTGACAAGAAGTCTATCATCTCTCTAACTTCATCTACCTTAATAACACTAGATTTTTTTAGCCCACTTAAAGCATCTTCATCCATTGCATTGCCGTCTTTAATTGACTTTATGACCTTTTTTTTGTCTGTGTCTGTGTAGCTTCTTTCCACATACAAAAAATCTGGATGAGAGTTGTTGCTTATTAGTTGATTAGATGTTGAGCTTGGATTAGTTGTAAGACTAATAGCTGTTGCTTTGCTTGTTTCATCAAGCAAAAATCGTGCAAACTTATATGCCAATGTTGCTTTGCCAACCCCTTTTATACCAGAAATCAACCAAGAGCTATGCAATTTGTTTTGATTAAAGGCATCAAGCATAACCTTCTCGGCTTCTTCTTGTCCTAACAAATTTTGTGGTTGTATGTTTTGCAAATCTGACATTATTTGCTAAATATCCTTTCTTCAACAACTTTAATAATTTCTTTATGCAAATCTTTTATGCTTGTGTTTGCATCTAGCACAACATATCTGTTGTTTGTCTTAGCAATTTCTAAAAAACCCTCACGCATTTTGTTATGAAAATCTAACGCTCTATTTTCATGTCTTGTTTCTTTGGAGTTTATTTTATTATTTCTTGCCATTGAACGCTCTAGCCCAATCTTTGGGTCAATGTCTAAAATAATTGTTAGATTTGGATAAAAGTCGCCAACAGCAATTTTATACAAATTATCTAAAACGTCTTTGCTAACCCTTTTGTTGTATCCATAATATTGATAAGCCATTGTAGAATCTGCAAAACGATCACTAAGCACAAATTTGCCTTGAGACATTGCAGGCAATATTTTTTGCTCCAAGTGTATTCTTCTATCTGCATAATATAATAATGCCTCAGCGACTGCGTCTATTTTATCAACATCACCAACCACCAAAATCTTTCTAAGCTCTTGTCCAACTTCTGTTCCGCCTGGCTCTTTGGTTTGCAAAACATCTATATTTTTAGAGATTAGATAATCACTTAACATCTTCATTTGCGTAGATTTTCCTGTGCCCTCACCGCCTTCAAATGTTATAAAACAGCCCTGCATTATTTGTCTCCAAAAATTAGATATTTTATATTACTTGTAATTCTACCCCAAAAACCTTGCTCTTGAATATTTTTGTCGGCATACAAAGGAACAACAACAGACTCAGTATCTGGAATTTCTATTGTTACATAACCCAACTTATCTCCCATTTTTATTGGAGCTTTTATTGGCTCTTGATATGTAGCAACAAGTTTTACGTCTTTTGCTTTGCGACGAGCTAGAGTTAGAGTAACATCTTCATTGGCAACAAGGTTAATGCTTTTTTCTACCCCCATATATACTGGAGCAGAAATAATTGGCTGATATTGCTCAAAAATTTTATATCTCTTAAACTCTCTAAATCCCCAATTCATTAGCCTTTCTGCCTCTTCTGAGCGTTCTTTACTGCTCTTTATTCCGCTCATTGCTGCAATAAGTCTCATATCTCCTCTTTTGGCAGAAGATGCAAGAGCAAAACCTGCTTCTTGAGTGTGTCCGGTCTTTAGGCCGTCTGCCTCAGGCATAGAATAAAGCAAAGGGTTTCTGTTGCCTTGTTTGATGCCATTATATTCAAAGCTCTTTTCAGAAAAAAGATAATACATATCTGGAAATTCTTGTATCAATAACTTAGAAAGTAATGCCAAATCTTCCATAGACATTTTGTGATCAGGATGTGGAAGACCTGTAGAATTTGCAAAATTTGAGTTTTTTAGCCCAATCTCTATTGCTCTAATATTCATATATTCGGCAAAGTTTGCTTCTGAACCAGCAATATTTTCGGCAACAACAATACAAGCGTCATTACCAGATTGAATAATTATGCCCTTAATCAAATCCTCAACTGTTACCTTACTTTTAATAGGCAAAAACATTGTAGAGCCACCGCTACCTGCACCGCCTTTTTTCCAAGCATTTTCACTCACAACAAACGTATCGTCCAAAGAAAGTGAACCGTCTTTTAGTTTTTCAAAAATAATATAAACGGTCATCAACTTGCTCATAGATGCTGGTGGCAAAGGGGTAAAAGCGTTTTTTGTATATAGATACTGACCTGTATCATAGTCCATCAAAACTGCGTTTTTTGCTTTTAGCTCAAGTGCGTTTGCGCAAGGTGCAAAAGTTATTGCTAATATAGTTATAAATATTTTATAAAACTTCATCTCTAGTCCTTTATATCTCTATTATGTGGGCGGCGGATATGCCATATTCTA
>CAYJKS010000001.1:0-3476 GCA_964370705.1 uncultured Azospirillaceae bacterium | reverse complement strand
CTTATTGTTTACATCTGCTGCAACAACTTGAACCTTGCCAAATTGGCTTAATCTTGATGCCAAATTTTTGGCAGAATTTATATTAGAAAAAGCACCAGCTTGAACAAAGAAGCCGTCTTTTGAGCCACTTTTTACCAAGATATTTCTGTCTTGCTCTTCAGTAGCAAATAAAGCTTCTTGACCAATACTTCCTTTGGCAATTGTTTGAGATGGAGCAGACACAACCTCCATAGTCCCTTTTCCAGTTAGGGCAACTTTTAGATTTTTGCTCTCTTTTTCTAAGATTTCGACCTTAACTCTTGCTGTTCCTTTTTCTACAAAGCCTAACAACTGAGCACCTTTTTTAGAAATATCTATAATTCTATTTTTAGCATAAGGACCCCTGTCATTTATTCTTAGCACAAGTGAACGACCATTTTCTAGGTTAGTAACTTTTATAATAGAAGGAATCGGCAATGTTCTATGAGCAGCGGTTAGACTGTTCATATTATATTTTTCTCCATTAGCAGTAATCTTATTATGAAAATCTGGACCATACCAAGAAGCCTCACCAATTTCTGAATAATTATAATCTTCTCTTGGATAATACCATTTGTCAAAAATCATATAAGGATTGCCAACCTTATAGCTACCGCCCTGACTTTTGATAGCAGCAGCTTGCACTTGTGGTGGATCTGTAATTTCTGGATACTTAACAGAGCAGCCAAACAGGCTCAACAACCCTAGTGCCAAAGTTATTATTTGAAAGTTTTTATACGTCATTTTGTGCCTTTATATATATAATTATTACAACAATTTACAATAGTTTTTGTTGCTCGTAAAGTGCTATTTATAGATATACAAAGTTTTATTATTGAGTTTTTATTCCGCATTCATTCAAGATATTAGCTATTTTTGCAACATCTTCTTTGCTTGGAGGCAAAATATTTTCTAGCTCATATTTTAGCCCTAATTCTTGCCATTTATACTTGCCCATTTCGTGATAAGGCAAAAGCTCTACAAGCTCAACATTTGGGTATTTTTTTACAAAATCAGCAAACTCTCTGGCATATTCTTGACTATCATTAAACCCTGGCAAAATAACCCAACGCAACCAAGTCTTTATGTTCTTTTCTGCCAAATAATCCAAAAATTTTAGAATTTTGTGGTTGTTTACACCAGCAATATCAACGTGCTTGTTAGGGTTTAGATGCTTTATATCTAGCAAAACCAAATCTGTTAAATCCATAAGCTTATCTAGCTCTTCGTTGATTGGCACAAAGCCAGAAGTATCTATTGCAGTATGGATATTTGAGCCTTTTAACAACTCAAACAAATAAATAATAAACTTTTTATGCAACAAAGGCTCACCGCCAGAAACAGTCACACCCCCGCCAGAAAACTGCATAAAAGGCTTATATTGTATAATTTCTTCATACAAATTTGTAACCGATATAAGTTTTCCGCCATTTATGTCCCACGTATCGGGATTGTGGCAAAACTTGCAGCGCAAAGGACACCCCTGAAAAAACACAACAAATCTAAATCCTGGACCATCAACTGTTCCAGCACTTTCTTTAGAATGTATATTTGTGGTTATATATTTTAATTCCATTATCTTTTTTCCATAAATTAAGGCTTGCTACCAATAACATAGCAAGCCTTAAAAACTTTAGCAACAATTATATTTTGTCGTGGAAAGTTCTAGAAATCACATCTAGTTGTTGCTCACGTGTCAACTTAATAAAGTTTACGGCATAGCCAGACACACGAACAGTCAACTGAGGATATAACTCTGGATGTTCCATTGCATCATGCAAAGTTTCTCTATCAAACACATTAACGTTAATATGCTGACCGCCTTTGTCACAATAACCATCTAACAAGCTGTTTAGGTTGTCAACTTGAGATGCTTCTGTCTTACCCAAAGAAGCTGGAATAATAGAAAATGTATTAGAAATACCGTCTTGAGCATCTGCAAAAGGCAATTTTGCAACTGAGCACAAAGAAGCCAATGCACCACAACAATCCCTACCATGCAATGGGTTAGCACCTGGAGCAAAAGGCTCACCAGCGCTTCTACCGTCTGGAGTTGCACCTGTTTTTTTGCCATAAACAACGTTAGATGTAATAGTCAAAACAGATTGTGTTGGAATTGCATTACGATAAGTTGGGAATTTTCTAATCTTTGCCATAAATTGAGAAACAATAGATGTTGCAATCTCGTCTGCTCTAGCATCATTGTTACCATATTGTGGGTATTCGCCCTCAATGTCATAACCAGTTGCAATGCCTTCTTCGTTTCTAATAACTTTTACTTTTGCATATTTGATTGCAGACAAGCTGTCAGAAACAATAGACAAGCCAGCAATACCACAACCTAGAGTGCGAACCACATCTTTGTCATGCAAAGACATCAAAGATTTTTCATAAGAGTATTTGTCATGCATATAGTGAATAATATTCAAAGCATTAACATAAGTTTTTGCCAACCATTCCATCATAGAGTCAAATTTTTCGCTAACTTCGGCAAAATCCAAATACTCAGAAGTAATCGGCTCACAAGCAGGAGCAACTTGTTTGAAAGTCTTCTCATCCTTACCACCGTTAATCGCATACAACAAAGCCTTAACTAAGTTTGCTCTAGCTCCAAAAAATTGCATTTGTTTACCGATTTTCATTGGAGAAACACAGCAAGCAATACCATAATCGTCGCCAAAATATTCTCTCATCATGTCATCATTTTCGTATTGAATAGAAGAAGTATCAATAGAAACTTTAGAACAAAAACTTTTGAAATGTTTTGGTAGTTTTGTTGACCACAAAACTGTTAAGTTTGGCTCTGGTGCAGGACCTAAATTATATAGAGTGTGCAAAACTCTAAATGAGCTTTTTGTTACCAAGCTTCTACCATCTTCACCCATACCAGCAATAGATTCTGTTACCCAAACAGGGTCACCACTAAATAGCTCATTGTATTCTGGAGTTCTCAAAAAACGCACCATACGCAACTTAATAACCAAATCATCTATAATCTCTTGAGCTTGAGATTCTGTCATAGTGCCAGCTTTAATATCTCTTTCAAAATAAATATCTAAGAAAGTTGAGATACGACCAATAGACATAGCTGCACCGTTTTGATCTTTGATAGCTGCCAAGTATGCCAAATATGTCCACTGTGTAGCCTCAATAGCATTTGCAGCAGGCTTAGAAATATCAAAACCATAAGTTGCTGCCATTTCCTTCATCTCTGACAAGGCTCTGATTTGTTCAGACAATTCTTCTCTCTCGCGAATAGTATCTTCTACCATATTTGCATGATCAGAAGACATTTTTTGAGCTATTTTGTCTTCTATAAGTCTGTCTATACCATAAAGTGCTACGCGACGATAGTCACCAATAATACGACCTCTACCATAAGCATCTGGAAGACCTGTAACAATACCACTATTACGACAAGCACGAATCTCTGGTGTATAGGCATCAAACACACCGTC